>JBBREA010000042.1:0-23838 GCA_038203385.1 Acidimicrobiales bacterium
GAAGATCGCCGATGCGTACGGCGTCTCTCCAGGTTGATCGCCAGACACCGGGTCGAGGTTCGCTCCGATCACGGCTGCGTGCGCGTACACCTGATTGAAGCGAGGCAGCCATTCGTCGTCAGGCCCCGGGCACCCTTCGTCGTTCACGAGGTGGCCGTACGACGACTTGCCGGCCGTGGCTCCCCAACAATCTTCGGGCTGGACGTCCCGATACGGCACGAGCACGCCCGGGTCTGGGGAGTTGCCGAACATCGAGAACGTCTGGTTGTCCCACGCATCGACGACGCCGAGGGCGAACACGCCAGCAGGAGTGGTTCCGTCGCCAGAACGGCGGTCGATCAACGCTCGAGTACCCGTCCGGCCGAACATCGCTGACATCGCGGAGAGTTGGCAACGCCATCCGCTGACGGTGCGAACGGCGACTTCGACCGTGCCACCCGTTGCGGTCGACGCCGGCGTGGCCATCATGATCAACTGGTCGACGTCGGGGTGGCGCTGGCCGATCGCCGTTGCTGTGGCAAGGTCGCATTCGGCATCTGGGGCGAACGCCACGCCTCGGGCGGCAGCGGCGCTGACGGTTGCCGGCTCGTCGTTGCCGATGGTGTCGATCGCCGCGTGGGCAACGCCGCCGGTGGCGAAGATCGCACCAAGCAACGCCGCAGCACCGAATCGAGTCACGGCACCAGTGTGTCGCGACTTTGTCCGCTCCGGCGCGCAGAATCGCCGTGCAGAATCGCCGTGCAGAATCGCCGTGCAGTATCGCCGTGCAGAATCGCGGTGCAGCTAGCGAGGATGACGAACGTACGATCTTGGAGATGGAGATCGTGCTGATCCGACATGGGCAACCCGAGTGGATCAAAGACGGCCGCAACGTCGTCAACCCACCGCTGACCGAACTCGGACAACGGCAAGCCGAACAGATGGCGTTGGCGCTGAAGGATGAACCATTCGATGAGGTGTTCGTCTCGCCGCTCCTGCGCGCACGTCAAACCGCAGCCCCGTTGTACACCGTGCTCGGCCGCGACGAGGTGGTAGACGACTGGCTCCGAGAGATCAGCGAGCCCGACTGGCATGGCACGCCAGCCGAGGTGTCTCGGTTGGCCTACGAACTGGTGGACCAGCGCCCCGTCGAGGAACGTTGGCACGGTGTCGACGGCGGAGAGTCGTTCTCCGCTTTCGCCGCACGAATCGACGCAGGATTACAGGACTTTCTCGGGGAGCGCGGCGGACGCCGCATGGAGCACGCGTTGCCGGTGTGGCACCTGGAACACCCCGACCGGCACGTCGCCCTCGTGGCACACGCAGGTACGAACACAATTGCGTTGGGAACCTTGCTCGGCTTTCCGCCGACGCCGTGGGAGTGGGACCGCTTCGCCCTCGGTCACTCGTCGATCACCCGGCTCGTCTCGAAACCGGTGTACGGCGGACACACGTTCATGATGACCGAGATGTCGAACGTAGAGCACCTGTCGCGTGACGAAAGGACTCGATGACCGAGCCCCATGTTGAGCCGATCGAGGCGGTCACGCCCGCCGGCGCTGCGTTCGCAGATGTCGCCAGGGCAGTGGGGCGCGCTCGTCGCATCGTCGTACTCACCGGGGCCGGCATTTCCACCGATTCCGGCATTCCGGACTTTCGCGGCCCGAACGGCGTGTGGACTCGAAACCCGAAAGCAGAGAAGTCGTCAGACATCCGCCACTACATGGCCGACCCCGAAGTACGCCGAGCAGCCTGGCTGCATCGGCTCGACACTCCGATCTGGACCGCACAGCCGAACACCGGTCACGCTGCGATCGTGGATCTGGAGCGTCAAGGTCGGTTGCACGCACTCGTCACGCAGAACATCGACGGCCTCCATCAGGCGGCGGGCAACGACCCCGACCGCGTGATCGAAGTCCATGGCACGGTGCGGTGCACCAGGTGCATGGCGTGCGGCGATGCTCGCGACATGCGCGAAGCCCTCGATCGCGTGAGATCGGGTGAGGCTGATCCGCCGTGCCTGGTGTGCGGAGGCATCATCAAGTCGGACACGATCAGTTTTGGTCAGTCGTTGGTGCCCGAAGTGATCGACCGCGCCATGCGGGTCGCAGCCCAATGCGACCTGCTGCTTGCCGTCGGCTCGATGCTGAGCGTGTACCCGGTGGCCAACTGTGTGCCAATCGCCTCACGCGCTGGGGCGACGGTCGTCATTCTGAACGGTAGCCCGACCGAGATGGATCACGTGGCCGATCATGTGATCCACGCTCAAATTGCCGACAATCTCCCACTACTGGTACGCCGGTCTGCAGATCAGGGTGACCTCCAATTTGATGCTCAGTGCTAGCGCGTGCGCGCTGCGTGGTGTATAACGTCAGGATGGCCCCTAACCACGTGAAGTCAATGCAAAGTGTCGTACGAATTGGAGCGGCCGCCGGCGTGACAATTGTCGGTGGAACGCTGGTGGTGGGCGCCGGCCAAGTGAACGCCGCGACGTTCACCGTGACCAACCTCGACGACTCAGGGCCAGGGAGCCTGCGTGACGCTTTGACACTGGCAAACGCCAATCCCGATGTCGACCAAATCGATTTCGAGGCCGGGTTGACCGGAACGATCGTGCTCAGCGGTGGTCAGCTCACCATTTCGACCCCGCTGTCCATCGTCGGCCCGGGCGCCGACGTCATCACGGTCAGTGGCAACGACGTGTCGCGAGTGCTCTACCGCACCAGCGATTATGGCGTCAGTGTCGTCACCGTATCGGGGCTGACGCTCGCGGATGGTGCCGCAGATAGAGGAGCTGGTCTCCTTGCGTTCGGCGCGACGGCGCTGTCCGAAGTCGTCATCACTGCCAACGATGCGACGGAGAGGGGCGGCGGCATCTTCTTCGACTCGCCGGGCCTGAACAGCATGATCACCATCGCGAGTTCCGTGATCAGCGACAACAGCGCGGTGTACGACGGTGGTGGCATGTACATGGAAGACACCAACAATTCCGCCGTTGCTGCCACGTTCATCTCCGGAAGCGTCTTCAGTCGTAACACCGCTGGCGATAACGGGGGCGGCCTAGCGATGTATGACCCCGACCAACCGCTGGTGATCGTCGACTCCGAGTTCAGTGGCAACACCGCAGCGAGAAACGGCGGCGGCATCTACCTCTACCACATCGACGGCGGCCACGCGTTGACGATCGAACGTTCCACTGTCTCAGGAAATGCAGCCGGGGGTGACGGCGGCGGCGTGAGCGTGTACGACGCTCCCGCCGTCTTCCGAAACACGACGATCTCCGGCAACACCGCCACGGGCAATGGTGGAGGCGTCGCGACCTACAGCGTTCCGCCGACCATCGAACATTCGACGGTTGCCGGCAACACGGCCGGCGGTGCGGGCGGCGGCGTCTTCGTCCTCAGCTCCACAGCGACGTTGTCACACGCGATCATCGCTGGCAACACCGCACCAGTTGATGCAGACTTCTCCGGCGATCTCGACGCCTCGTTCTCGCTGATCCAAGTGGCACCGACGGGCGCGTTCACCGACAGCGGCGGCAACATCATCGGGTCCGACCCACTGCTCGGGCCCCTGCAAGACAACGGCGGCCCCACGCTCACACGGTTGCCTGCAACTGGCTCCCCGGCGATCAACTCCGGAGATCCAGCGATTGTGGCGCCACCTGCGACCGATCAGCGCGGCTTCGCACGGATCGTCAGTGTGATCGACATGGGTGCGGTAGAAGTCGACGGCGGCGTGGTGTCGATTTCGCCGCTCGCCACCAGTGTTCCCGAAACGGCCGGGACGGTTGCGATCACGGTAACCAGGTCGGGCGCTGGAGATGGCACCGCAAGCGTCGACGTCGGTACGGTCGACGGCACCGCAACCGCTGGCGGCGACTACACGGCAGTGACACAAACGGTCTCCTGGGCTGCCGGCGAGCTGGGCCCCAAGGTGGTCAACGTGCCGATTCTCACCGACGCCGACCTCGAAGCCGACGAAACCTTCCTTGTCGTGTTGAGTAACGCCATCGGCGTGACTGTCGTGGATGCCACGAGTGTCGTCACGATCACCGACGTCGTGCCCACGACGACGACAACCACAACGACCACCATCCCAGCAACAACCACCACGACCGTCCCGGCGCCGACGACGACGCTCTTCGTTTCGCCGCCGACCCTCGCCCCGACGCTGCCGGCTACTGGTTCGACCGACAATGGATTGATCGCCCTGGTGGCCGGCGCGATGGTTGCCTTGGGTGGCGTAATCTCCGGATTCGCCCGGCGTCGCATCCGGTAGCAGTGCTGTCGGGAATACCCGACTGACTTGGTAGGGTATTGCGCATGGCTACGTTCCGTGATCTGCTCACTGCCGCAAAGGCCGAAATTGTCGAGGTGTCCACAGACGCCGCGTCAGAACACATCGCCGCGGGGTACACCGTGCTCGACGTGCGCGAACCCGACGAGCACGCCGAGGGCGCTCTTCCTGGCGCCATCCACATTCCGCGCGGGCATCTCGAAGCACAGGTAGAGGGGCGCCTCGTGGACAAGACTGCACCTGTGGTGGTGTATTGCGCCGGCGGCGTTCGTTCGGCCTTTGCTGCCAAGACCTTGCAAGAGCTCGGCTACGAAACCGTCGAGTCGATGACCGGCGGTTTCGGTCGGTGGAAAGACGAAGGGCGTCACTGGAAGAAGCCGGCCAGCCTCAACGCCGAACAGATGAACAGGTACAAGCGGCACTTGCTGCTGCCCGAGGTGGGCATCGAGGGACAGGCAAAGTTGCTCGACGCCAAGGTGCTCATGCTCGGCGCCGGTGGTCTCGGTTCGCCTGCGGCGATGTACCTGGCAGCGGCCGGAATCGGCACCATCGGCATCGTCGACATGGACGACGTGGACGCATCGAATCTGCAGCGCCAGATCCTGCACAACATCGACCGCATCGGCGATCGCAAGGTCGACTCGGCGAAAAAGACGCTGACGATGTTGAACCCCGACGTCAACGTCGTCACCTACGACACGCGTCTCGACGCATCGAACATCATCGACATCATCACTGGCTACGACGTCATCGTCGACGGTGCAGACAACTTCCCCAGCCGGTACCTGCTCAACGATGCATCGGTCAAACTCGGCATCCCTGTGGTGCACGGCTCGATCTTCCGGTTCGAGGGCATGGTGTCGGTGTTCCATCCGCTAGAAGGCCCTACGTATCGCGACATGGTGCCCGAGCCGCCGCCCGCCGAGCTCGCGCCGTCGTGTGCAGAAGCAGGCGTGCTCGGAGTGCTGCCCGGCATCATCGGCACCATCCAGGCGCTCGAAGTCATCAAAGTGATCCTCAAGCTCGGAGAGCCGTTGATTGGGCGAATCCTGTCGGTCGACACCACCGAGATGGAGTTCCGAGTGTTCAACCTCAAACCAGATCCGGCCAACGCAGTGACCTACGAAAACCGTGACCGGATCATCATCCAAGAGCTCGACGGCCTCTGCGCCCCCGGATTGGCGCACACCTGACGAGGGTTTCTCAGCTGGGTTCCAGCAGCAGCGCTGGGTTGTCCAATCCTGTCTTGGCTGTGTCTCGTTCTTGGATGGCTACCCCGACGAGCACCAAGCCGATGCCGGCCAGATCGATCCAGCCGGGTTGTTGATCGAGGGCTACCCATCCAACGAACGTGGCCACCACCGGCAGGGTGGCGAGCAGCAAGCTGAACCGGCGAACCGAGACCCTCCGCAACACGAACTGGTCGATGCCGTAGCCGATCGCGTTCGAGAACACACCCGTCAAGCAGCACAACAACAGCAACGACGCGGAAGTCCACACGTGCCCGCTACCCGGCGCACCGATCGGCGTCAGCACGATTGTTCCGATGACCATCCCGACGCCGAGACCGGCGAGCCCCGGTCGTCCGTTTGCCACCTTCGACCCGATGACGATGTATGCGGCCCACAGCGCCGACGAAATTCCGATGAACAAGAGCCCGAGCGAGTTCTGCCCGAGTTCGACGCCGCCGAGCGTTACCACTCCAGCAATCGTGATGGCGAGCGCAACTGCATTCCGCACAGAGCGCGTCGACACCGCTGCCACGACGATCGGCCCGAGAAATTCGATTGCAACGGTCTTGCCAAGATCCACCCGGCTGATCGCGAGATAGAAGAACAGGTTCATCAACGCGGTCGATGTGCCGAACACAGCCGCGCCCATGAGTTCGCGCCTCGTCCAACCCCGATGGAAGCCCGGCGAGATCGCCAACAGCGCAAGCGCCGCGCCGAGCATGCGGAACCACACGACGATTCGAGGTTCGACCTGATCGAAGATCTCGATCGCAATCGCCGCTCCGATGTATTGGCAGAGCGCCGAGATGATGAACAACACTTCAGGGGGCGTCGTCGACAGCCGGCTCTCAGCCGTCGAAGACACTGATTCAGCCACGCCAAGAGTCTGCGGGCTCCACACCGTTTACCCACCACGCCGCGGCGCGATTCTGCGTGCCATGACGCCCCCGATCGCGACGCGGATCGACGGGTGGGGAGTCGTGATGCAATGCTGTCGACGTGTCGACTGACCATGTGTTCCACCGGGCGGTTGGTCGGCCGCTCGCGGTGGCCGCAGCGGGAGCCACCATCACAACCGCCGATGGTGCGGTGTACCTCGACGGCGCCGGCGGGGCGATCGCTTCATCTGTCGGGCACGGCAGGAGCGACGTGGTCGGTGCGATGGCCGCGCAGGCGTCGGCCTTCGAGTACGTGCACGCCAGTCAGTTCTCGAACGAGCCCCTGAAGCGTTTCGCACGCCGGCTGGCCCCGCACGTACCGGTGGACTCGGCCCGGATTTTTCCCGTCAGCGGCGGCAGCGAGGCGGTCGAGTCGGCGATCAAACTCGCACGCGCTTTCCAGCTGGCGGTTGGGCAACCAGACCGCCACGTCATCATCGCAAGGACGGCGTCGTACCACGGCAACAGTCGCGCCGCGCTCGACGCGTCGGACCGGTCCACGTTGCGGGCCGGGTACGAACCGTGGCTGGGGCAGACGGTCCGGGTATCGGCGCCGAACCCCTATCGCGACACGCGCACCGGAACCGAGTACGCCGCCGAACTCGAAGCGATCATCACCGATCTGGGCGCCGAGCGGGTCGCTGCGTTCTTGGCCGAGCCGATCAGCGGAGCGACCATGGGGGCCGTCAGCCCGCCCGACGACTACTGGTCTGCGGTTGCCGACGTGTGCCAGCGCCACGGCGTGCTGCTGATCGTCGACGAAGTGATGACCGGCTTCGGCCGCACCGGCCGGTGGTTCGGGATCGACCACTGGGGTGTGCGACCGGACATCGTCACCGCTGGCAAAGGCGCGTCCAGCGGGTACTGGCCCCTCGGGCTCATGATCGCATCCGCCACGGTGTACGACGCTGTCGTAGCAGCCGGCACATTCGGGCACGGCTTCACCTGGTCGCACCACCCAACGGGCGCCGCAGTAGCCGACGAAGTGGTGAGCATCATCGAACGTGAGCAGCTGGTCGAGCGTTCGGCGATGTTGGGGGAGCGGCTGGGCGCTCGGCTTCGGGACCAGTTGGGGGGCCACCGCACAGTGGGCGACATCAGGGGTCGCGGGCTGTTGTGGGCAGTCGAGTTCGTGGCCGACCGCGACTCCAAAGCTGCGTTCGACCGGTCTGAACGCGTGATCGAACGTGTGGTCGCAGCGGCCTTCGAACGTCATCTCACCGTGTATCCCTGTTCGTCGGCGGTGGACGGCAACTTGGGTGATGCAGCCATCCTCGGGCCGACCCTCACGGTGACCGAGCACGAAATCGACACCATGGCCGACCGCCTCGCAGCAGCCGTCAACGCCACCCTGCCGGCCTGACGCTCGGCCGAGTTGGAAGGCCGCGGCTCTAGCCGCGCATCACTCTGGTGCGTGACTGTTCTCGCAGGTACTGCTGGAGGTAGTACGGGCCGCCGCCCGCTTTGCCAGCGGTGCCACTTTGCTTCCAACCGCCGAACGGTTGCACCCCGGGCCAGGCCCCAGTGGTCGCTCCGGCAGCCCGGTTGACATACACCACACCAGCCTCGATCCGGTCGTGAAACCGGTTGACCTCGGCTTCGTCTTCGCTGAAGCAGCCGGCGGTCAATCCGAACGGCGTTGCGTTCGCCAGATCGAGGGCCTCGTCGAGCGACGCCACTGGTCGCACGGCGATGAGCGGAACAAACAGCTCCGTCGACCAGATGGGGGAGTCGTCAGGCACCTTCACCACGGTGGGCGCCACGAAGTTGCCGGCAGCGTGGTGGCCGTCGGTGAGCACCGATCCGCCAACGAACACCTCGCCAACGTCGCGTGCATGCTCCACCCAAGCGCAGTAGCGAGCGATCGCCGCTTGGTCGATGACCGGGGACAGGAAGCCGCCTTCGTCGAGCGGGCTCGTCAGAGGAATGGCCTCTACCCGAGCGACCAACCGCTCGACGAAATCGTCTGCCAACGAAGCATCGACGTACACCCGTGAGGCAGCCGAACACTTCTGTCCGCCGAAACCGAATGCACTTCGGACGGTTCCCTCGACCGCCAGGTCGAGATCGGCATGAGCAGTGATGATGATCGGGTTCTTGCCACCCATCTCACAAATGGCCGGCTTCGGGTAGCTGCTCGAGAACGATCGGATGATCGACATGCCAGCAGTGCTGGAACCGGTGAACGTCACGCCATCGACACCGGTGTGGGCGACCAGTGCCGCGCCGACCTCACGTCCGCCGGTGATGATGTTGACCGCACCCACGGGCACGCCGGCTTCCACGAGCGCTCGGTAGACGAGGTGGCCTGACAGCGACCCGATCTCAGAGGGCTTGATGACGACGGTGTTGCCCGCTGCCAACGCTGCTCCCGCTGGCCCGGCCACCAATGCAGACGGGAAGTTGAACGGTGCGATGACCGCCCACACCCCGTACGGCCGCATGACGTCGCTGGTGTGCTCGGCGTCGGTGAATCGTTGCATGGGCACGTCGAAGCCATCGTGCTCGCGCATGGCGTGGGTGTAGTAGCGGATGAGGTCGGCAGCCTCTTCCACTTCGCCGATGGCTTCCAGCCGGTTCTTGCCGTTCTCCCAGGCCAGCGCAGCACCGTCGACGATCGATCGGTCGGAGATGAGATCCGCAGCACGATCCAGGATGTCGCACCGCCTTTCCCAGGGGGTGCGCGACCACGACGCGAAGGCGGTTCGACCGGCGGCCACCACGTCGTCGATGTCGGTAGCACGAGCGATCGTGAAATGACCGATCTGCACCGATGTGTCGATGGGTGACACGGTGGTGAACCTGCCGGTCACCTGATCCCCGAACCGCTCGTCGTCACCGATGCACAACGGGTGCCACGACCCCAGCTCGGCACGAACGGAGTTGACTGCGGCTGTGTACGCGGTCTGGAGCTCGGAATCGTCGGCTGCGAGAGTGGCGTAGGTGACCCGGAACACCATGGTCGACTAGTCGAACAGGTCGGGGTCGGTGCGACAGATCTCTTGCCACATCGGCTGGAAGGAGAACCAGCCGGCCAACGGGTATCCGGTGTTTTCGCGGGTGTATTCGGCGTATTCGTGGCGAATCTCGTGCGGCGTGCCGGCCGCCATGGCCATGAGCTGCGCCTGGCACGAGCGCTCCATCGAGATGAACCAGAACGCTGCTGCGTCGACGGTCTCGCCGACGGTGAACAGACCGTGGTTCTGGTGAATCGCAGCCTTGCCCGTGGGGAACAGTGAGGCGAACTCCTCACCCGCTGCGGTCTCGAACACGACCGCACCGCCTTGCTCGGCGATGAGGGTGTGGTCGTTGTAGAAGATGCAAGCGTCTTGGGTGATGGGGGCGAGCGGAATGCCGAGCGAACTGAACGCCTTGCCGTACGGCGAGTGCGAATGCGCAGCAGCCACCACGTCCGGGCGGGCTTGGTGGATGGCGGCGTGCAGCACGTAGGCGGCCCGGTTGACCGGGTGGCTGCCGAACACCACTTCGCCGTGATGGTTGACCAAGATGAGGTCCGACACGCTGATGTGCTTGAAGCTCATGCCGAACGGGTTGACCCAGAAGTATTCGGGGAACTCGGGGTCACGCACGGTGATGTGGCCGGCCACGCCCTCGGCGAATCCGAACTTGCCGAAGATGCGCAACGCCCCTGCCAACTTCGCCTTGCGGTGAGCTCGCTCGTCGGCGACAGTCGCAAAGGCCTCTGGCAGCGGAAACCCCGTCTCTTTGGGAGTGAGCGGTACACCGTCGATGTGGGGAGTGCCAGTGCTGTCAGCTGCTCCGTGATCGGTCATCTCGTCTGTCATCGCCATGCCTCGATGCTACGGGACACCTGCGCTTTGGTCCCCACGGAGCGGTTCGCGGAACCGCAGAAGCCGTCGGTCGTTGCGGTCGCGGCGGCCGCCGGCAATTACGCTCACCGCATGGCTGAAACCCCCGATCGCGATTCTGGTCGTCGCACTGATTCTGGCATCGAGATCAAAGCGCTCTATACCGACGCTGACCTCGCCGACTGGAACGTGGATGAACAACTCGGCTTGCCGGGCGTAGCCCCGTACACCCGCGGCGTGTATCCGTCGATGTATCGGGGCAAGCACTGGACCATGCGCCAGTACTCCGGCTTCGGCGATGCGGCTGCCACGAACGAACGGTTCCACTTTCTGTTGAACGCGGGTCAGACTGGCCTGTCGTGTGCGTTCGACTTGCCCACGCAAATGGGGTACGACTCGGACCATCCGAGAGCAGAGGGCGAAGTGGGCAAGGTCGGTGTGGCGATCGACTCGCTCGCCGACATGCGGTTGCTCTTGAAGGATCTGCCGCTGGACAAGGTCACGACCTCCATGACCATCAACTCCACCGCGGCGATTCTCCTGTTGATGTACGAGTTGGTGGCAGAAGAACAAGGCGTCGACTCCAGCCTCATCTCGGGCACGATCCAGAACGATCTGTTGAAGGAATACATCGCCCGGGGCACGTACATCTACCCGCCCCGGCCATCGATGCGGGTCATCACCGACATCTTCGAGTACTGCTCCAAGCAGGTGCCGCGTTGGAACACCATCTCGATCTCCGGCTATCACATTCGTGAGGCCGGTTCCACGGCCACCCAGGAAATCGCATTCACTCTCGCCAATGCGATCGCCTACGTGCAGGCGGCGGTTGATGCCGGGCTCGACGTGGACGACTTCGCTCCTCGGCTCAGCTTCTTCTGGAACGGCCACAACCATTTCTTCGAAGAGGTCGCCAAGTTCCGGGCGAGTCGTCGCATGTGGCACAAAATCATGACCGAGCGATTCGGAGCCAAGGATCCGCGCTCGACCATGCTGCGATTCCACACCCAAACCGGCGGCTCCACGCTCACCGCCCAGCAGCCGGTGAACAACGTGGTCCGCGTCGCGTTGCAGGCGCTCGCAGCGGTGATGGGCGGAACCCAGTCGTTGCACACGAACGGTTTCGACGAGGCATTGTCGTTGCCCACCGAGGACGCGGCCCGGCTGGCGCTGCGCACCCAGCAGATCATCGGTTACGAGGCTGGGGTCACCGACACGCCCGATCCGCTTGCCGGCTCGTACTTCGTCGAGGCGCTCACCGACGAGGTGGAGGCGTTGGCATGGAAGTACATCGAGCGCATCGACGAGCTCGGGGGAGCGGTGGCGGCCATCGAGCAGGGCTATCAAATGGACGAGATCGAGCAATCTGCCTACGACTACACCAAGTCGATCGACGACGATCAGCGTGTGATCGTCGGATTGAACAAATTCACCATCGACAACGAGCCGGAGCCGTCGGTGTTTCCGATCGATCCCACGCTCGAACCCAAGCAGAAACGGTCCCTTGCCCAGTACAAGGCAGATCGCGATCAGTCGCTGGTGGCGGCCCGGTTGGAAGACGTGCGCGTCGCCGCCCGCGGTTCGGACAACTTGCTGTACCCGATGAAAGAGGCGCTGCGCGCAAACGCGACGCTCGGCGAAGTGAGCGATGCGCTGCGCGACGTGTTCGGCCTGTACCAGCCGTAGCCCCAAGAGCCATGGAGGACGCCCCGATGAGTTGGCTTGCTGCACACGCCGATGACGACTGTTGCGACGTCATCCACACCGGTCGCAGGTCCGGCCTGCCGCGCTCTACCGAGCTGTGGTTCGGCGTCATCGACAGAACCATGTATCTCATCAGTGGAAACGGGTTGGGAGCTGATTGGTACCAGAACATGATCCACGATCCGGTAGTCGATGTGGTGTTGAGTGGTCGCAACATCCGCGGGCACGCTCGACCCGTCGAAGACGACGACGAACGCCGTCGCGTGGGCGATCTCATGGGAGTGAAGTACGTCTGGAATGGCGACGAGAGCATCGGTTTGACCTACGAAGACTGGTGCTACGAAGTCCCTGCCATGGCCATTGAGTTGTAGCTCCGGCTCGATTCGCCGATTGCTGCGTTGCGGATCGCCGCACGTTGCCGAAAGGCAACTCGGGCTCCCGCGCCTCGCACTCGTCGAATCCAGCTCGGAGCAAGATCTTTTCTTGACTACTTGCGTGCCTTACTGACGCTCGCTCCAACCGTCTTGTCAGATGCTGATGTGTCTTACTGGTACTGCTGGGCGGGGTGGGACTGCGGCTTCGTTGGTTGACCAGCCCATGTAGATGACGCCGGTGATGGTGTCTGTTGGATCGAAGCCGCAGAGCTCTTTGGCTTTGGCTGAGTCGCTGAGACCTGGCGTCGACCAGAACGTTGCGAGTCCGAGCGTCGTTGCGCCGAGCAAGAGGTTCTGGATACCCGCTGAAACGCTGTCGCGATTCTCGTCGTGTAGCGTCGGATTGTCGTGAGCGGCGCTGGCGACGACGAGAATCGACGGCGCCCGCAAGTACTTGGATCGGGTCTTTTCCCGCTTGATGTCATCGCCGAAGTCACGGTCGGTCATGTCGTCGGCGAACGCGTTTCCGAGTCGACCGCGCGCTGGTCCGGTGAGGTGAGCGAATCGCCACGGCCACGTCCGTTTGTGGTTCGGTGCCCAGGTGGCCAGATCGCACAACCGATCCACAACGGCGTCCGGAACGACCCGTTCGAGGTCGACGAACAGGTGGGTGCGGCGTGCGCGCACCAGGTCGGCAAACTCGTCGAATGGTACGGTCATGACGCCAGGATGTCAGGCAGTGACCCAGATCAACACTTCCGCGCCTTCCGGCCCTGCGGTGAACTCGTGGTCGATCGGTGCCTCCAGCCGGGCTGCGTCACCGGTCAACAGTCGAGCGTCTACGCCGGCGAGAGTGAGATCACCCTCACCTCGAGCCACGTGAAGATGGACGTGGCCGCCGGTGGGGACGTCGACCGTCGTGCCCGCCGATAGACGCCCGGCCCACAGCACAGCGTCGCGCTGCTGCAAGGTGATCGCGCCGGCATGGCCTTGGCCCGAAACCACCGGCACCAACGCACCAGTCGCCAGCGCCTCCGAGACGTCGAGTTGTTCGTAGCTGGGTGCGATTCCGTTCGTATCGGGCACGATCCACATCTGGAGGAAGTGAACATCGACGTCAGGCTGCGCGTTTCGTTCGCTGTGGGTGATGCCGGAGCCCGCCGACATGCGTTGCGCCACGCCAGGGACGATGAGTCCGACGTTGCCCGCTGAATCACGGTGTTCGAGCTCTCCCGACAACACCCAGGTGATGATCTCCATGTCGCGATGTGGGTGCGTGCCAAAGCCCCCACCGCCGCGAACGGTGTCTTCGTTGAGCACCAGCAGCTGGCCGTGATGAGTGTTGTCGCTGTCGTAGTGAGGTCCGAACGAGAACGAGTGGTGGGAGTCGAGCCAGCCCATGTTGGTCCGGTAACGACCGTCAGATCGGCGAATGTCGAACGAGGAAGGATCCATGTACACAGTAACAGTTGAGTACGCAAGGATATTCCGTGGTGCCGCTGTATTCTGTGCCGCTGTCTTCTGTTACACCCTCTATCTAAGCTCTCCACTGTGACCTTGGTGACATTCGCAAAGGCTGTTCGGCGCCACGCCGAATGTCCAGACCACGACGTTGCGGGCGAAACGCTGCGCGACGTGTTGTCGGCGTACTTCGAAGCGTTTCCGGGCGTCCGTTCGTACGTTGTCGACGAACGGGGGGCGATCCGTCGTCATATCGCCGTGTTCATCAATCAAGATCTGGTGATCGATCGCGACGGACAATCCGACGTCGTCGCTGCCAGCGATCGAGTTTCCGTCTATCAAGCGCTCTCGGGAGGAGCACTATGACCCATGCACTCATCGGCACTCGCAAAGGCCTGTTCACCGTCATCGTCACCGATGGCGCTGCTCAGGTCAGTGGGCCGCAGTTTCCTGGCGCCCCTGCAACCAATGCCGTGGTTGACCCACGTGACGGCGCAGCGTACGTGTCGATCAACCACGGGCATTTCGGTGTCCACCTGCACCGGAGCGATGACGGCGGAAACAACTGGGTCGAAATCGCAGTACCCGAGTACCCGCCGAAACCTCCCGGGGTAGAGCATGTCAACCCCTACACCCAGAAGTCGGTCGAGTGGGTGACGCAGCTGGGATGGGTCCTCGAGCCAGGTCACGCCCAAGAGCCGGGCGTGTTGTGGTGCGGCACCATCCCCGGCGGGGTGTTCAAGTCGCTCGACAGAGGAGACTCGTGGCACCTGATGGAGTCGCACTGGAACGAACCAGCGAGGGCCAAGTGGGCTGGTGGCGGGTTCGATGAAGCGGGTACCCACTCGGTGTGTGTCGATCCGCGTGCGCCTGGTCACGTGCTGATCGGCATGTCCAGTGGTGGTGCCTGGCGCACCACCGACGGCGGCGACACCTGGGAACGCGCCACGTCAGGCATGCGGGCCAACTTCCTGCCACCCGAACTCGCCGACGACCCAGACATCCAAGACCCGCATCGCATCGTGCGCTGCCTCGATGCGCCCGACGTCCTGTGGACGCAACATCATTGCGGCATCTTTCGCTCGATCGACAATGCCCGCGAGTGGGTCGAGATTCCTGAGGCGGGCCCCTCGACCTTTGGGTTCGCGGTCGCCGTGCATCCGCACGATCCGCTCACAGCATGGTTCGTCCCGGCGCTCAGCGACGAAGTGCGAGTGCCCGTCGACGGTGCCCTTGTCGTCACTCGCACGCGCGACGGCGGCCAGACGTTCGACGTGTTGTCGAACGGGTTGCCCCAAGAGCACGCATACGACCTCGTCTACCGGCACTGCCTCGACGTCGATGCCTCCGGTGAACAGCTGCTGATGGGTTCCACCACAGGATCGCTGTGGTACTCCGGCGACTCCGGCGACCACTGGCAGACAGTGTCGAACAACCTGCCACCGATTGCTTCGGTGCGCTGGAGCCCGGAGTCTTCCGAGTTCGACTCAGTCGTGAGCTAATCGGTCGGGCCCGATTCGGCCGGCTTCTGTGCCCGGCTCGGCTGCACGCGCGGAGCTTCGTTGGGCATCTTCGGATACACCGGTGGCCACGGCGCATCAGGTATTCCGGCTGCGAGGTCGTTCGCGAAACGCTCCACCAGTGACGCAATGTCCTGCGGAGTTCGATCCATGTCTGCCCACGGGTCGCCGCGTTCGGCCAAGCGTGCTGGCACGGTCTGCACCGTGAGGGCGTCGGGGTCCACGGTGGGAACGTCGCTCCAGTCGACTGGGGTCGACACCTGAGCACCCACCCGAGGCCGCACGCCCCATGCACCGAACATGTTCTTGTGCGGAGCATTTTGGTTGAAGTCGACGAAGACCCGACCATCACGCAACTCCTTCCACCACTCATCGGTGATCAGGTCGGGGTACTCCCTTGCCAGGTCCCGGGCAACGGTGACAGATGCTGCGCGCACAGCGAAAGAGTCGTACCCGTCGATCACGCGGACATAGATGTGGAGCCCCTTGCTGCCAGACGTCTTCACGTACGAGCGGATGTCGTGTTCAGCGAAGTAGAGCTGTACACACATCGCAGCTTCGCGAATGTGCTCGAACGTCTGCCCGGGAGACGGGTCGAGGTCGATCCGTAGTTCGTCGGCCCATTGCGGACGGTCCACCCGGTATTGCCACACGTGCAGGCCGAGCACACCCTGGTTCACGGCCCAGAGCACGTGCCCGATGTCGGCGATGACCAAGGCTCGAGACTCGGTGCCGTTGATGGTCTGCACCATGGTGGTGGTGAGCCACTCGGGGGCGGACTCGGGAATGCGCTTTTGGTAGAACGACTGTTCACCCACGCCATTCGGGTAGCGCTCGAGCAACACCGGACGATCGCGGATCCAGGGCATCAGGGCTGACTCGACAGACAGGTAGTACTGCGCCAAGTCGAGTTTGGTGAGCCCGACCTTCGGGAACATCACTTTGTCAGGACTCGTGATCGGCACGGCACGGCCGCCTGCTTCGAGCTCGATCGGCTCGCCATATTGGTCGGCCTTGGCCATGCCTGGAAAGTTACCCCGTTGTGGTGCTGCCGATCGCTGCAGCCATGGCGATTGCCTGGCGGTGCCCGGCCACGTCATGGACGCGCAGGATTCTCGCACCTGCAGCAGCGCATGCAAGATGAACGACGATGGTGCCGCTGTCGCGTGTGGTGGGTTCAGCGCTGCCCACCACAGCGCCGATGAAACTCTTCCGTGACGCACCGACGAGCACCGGATACCCGATCGCGACGATCTCACTCATTCGGCGGACGATCTCGAGATTGTGTTCCACCGACTTTCCGAAACCGAAACCGGGATCCACGATCACCTCGGGCACGCCGGCCTCGAGAGCTTGCTGAGCCCGAGCGGTGAGATCGGAAACCACCGCCGCGACCACATCGTCGTAGCGGGCGTACAACGCCATGTTGGCTGGATCGTCCACCGGTGTATGCATGATGACGACGGGCACGCGTCGGTCGGCGGCGAGGCCGATCATGTCTGGGTCTCGCAGCCCTGACACATCGTTGATCATTCGTGCCCCGGCGGCGATGGCTCGGTCGGCGATCTCCGCATGGCGCGTGTCGATGGAGATCACCGAGTCGTGATTCGCGAGTTGCTCGATGACGGGAAGCACCCGATCGAGTTCAACAGCACGTGGAACGGGCTCGGCTCCCGGACGAGTGGACTCGCCACCGATGTCGAGCACGTGGGCACCTTGCGCGGCGAGACGGTTTGCGTGATTGACGGCGCGGTCGGTGTCGAGAAACTGATTGCCATCCGAGAACGAGTCCGGAGTGACGTTGATGATGCCCATCAGCACCAGCGGCGAAGCGCCCAAGAGCGACGCCACGACACCAACTTCGGGACTTCGAGAAAGCGTCATGCGACGTCAGTCATTGGCGTGGAGCATTGCGTTCAACCCGCCCCACGAGCCAGTTCGTTGCCGGGCGATGACTTGCCCGGTTTGACCGTCGCGGATGAACATCAAGCCATGACGTCCTGAGAGATCACGTGCCTTGACCACACCGTCCGGGGTGAGCACCGGTGTGGACGACGTGACGTACAGGCCTGCTTCCACGACGCAGTCGTCGCCGAGACTAATGCCGATACCGGCGTTGGCGCCAAGTAGGCACCGCTCGCCGATCGAGATCTGTTCCTTGCCCCCACCCGACAGTGTGCCCATGATCGATGCGCCGCCACCGACGTCGGAACCGTCGCCGACCACGACACCCCCAGAAATTCGACCCTCCACCATGGACACGCCGAGCGTGCCGGCATTGAAGTTGCAAAACCCTTCGTGCATCACGACGGTGCCCTCTGCCAGGTGCGCACCCAAGCGAACCCTCGACCCGTCGGCGATACGCACACCGGAAGGCACCACGTAGTCGAGCATTCTCGGAAACTTGTCGACGCCGTGGACATGCAAGATGTGGCCGCTGGCCCGGACCTTCATGCGCACACCGTCGATGTCGGCAACAGCGACTGGGCCGAGGTTGGTCCACACCACGTTGTTCAACGCTCCGAAGATGCCGTCGAGATTCAACGAATTCGGCGCCGCAAGACGCGCTGACAAGAGATGCAACCGCAGGTACGCGTCGGGCGCTGATGCGGGTGCAGCGTCGACGTCGACGGTGAGACGGACAGGACGTACCGTGACGTTGCGCACCGCGTCGACGACATCACGAAGACCGAGTGTGTCATCGAGATCGGGATGAGCCGACACCATGGCATCGTCGCCGAATTCTCCCCAGTCGAACCAGCGGAACCAGGCGTCGAGCGTGCTGCCGTCTGCCGACTCGGTGGTGTAGCCGGCGCCCCATGCCATTCGTGTCATTGCGTGCTCCTTGTGGGCAGAATCGTTGGTGGCCTCATCGATCGTCCGGTCGGTTCGCCTCGGGCCGAAGTGTGGGAAACAGAATGACCTCTTTGATCGATTCGACACCGGCGAGCAGCATGACCACTCGGTCGATGCCGATGCCCAGGCCTCCGGTGGGAGGCATGCCGTACTCGAGCGCTCGCAGATAATCCTCGTCGACGGTGCCGCGCTCGGCATCGCCCGCGTCCTTGGCGGTCTGCTCGTCGTCGAAGCGCTGGCGCTGCTCGACCGGGTCATTGAGCTCTGAATAGCCGTTTGCCAGCTCGCGGCCCTCGACGAACAACTCGAATCGTTCGGTGACGAACGGATCGTTGCGATCGACTCGGGCGAGTGGCGAGATCTCGACGGGATGGCCAGTGACAAAGGTGGGTCGAACGAGATCGGTCTCGCAAAGGTGCTCGAACATCGCTTCGATCACGCGCCCCGACCCCCACGCCGACTCGTATGCAATGCCGTACTGATCAGCCAGAGCCCGCATGTCGGCCACGGGGCACGACGGATGGACCCTCGCGCCGACTTTGTGCTCGACGGAGCCGCACATCGAGACACGTGGCCACGGATGCGTCAGATCGACCTGCTCGCCCCCAATCGTCAGCAACGA
Source organism: Acidimicrobiales bacterium (assembly GCA_038203385.1). Classification (GTDB taxonomy): domain Bacteria; phylum Actinomycetota; class Acidimicrobiia; order Acidimicrobiales; family Ilumatobacteraceae; genus Ilumatobacter. The sequence goes on from JBBREA010000042.1 coordinate 18,816, forward strand.
CGTGCCCAGGGCATCGACCGCAGCGTTCGTGATCAACAGCTCGGTGATGGCCATGACGTCGGTCCAATCGCCGAAGGCCTGGTAGAGCTCCATCATGGTGAACTCGGGGTTGTGGCGCGTGGAAATGCCTTCGTTCCGGAAGATGCGACCAATCTCGTAGACGCGCTCCATGCCGCCCACGATGAGCCGCTTGAGATGTAGCTCCAGTGCGATGCGGAGGTAGAGATCGAGGTCGAGTGCGTTGTGATGAGTGACGAACGGGCGTGCGTGCGCTCCACCCGCCTCGGCGTGGAGCACCGGCGTCTCCACCTCGATGAAACCTGCGAGGTCGAGCGTGCGCCTGAAGCTCGACACCGTGGCATGGCGAATCCGAAAGTGACGTCGCGCCTCTTCGTTGACGATGAGATCGGCGTATCGCTGCCGGAATCTCGTGTCCACGTCGGTGAGGCCGTGCCATTTGTCGGGCAGGGGTCGGACGGCCTTTGCGAGCAACTCGAGGCTGGTGACCTTCACCGACAACTCACCCTTTCGGGTGGTCATCACCGTTCCCGACACTCCCACCCAGTCGCCGAGGTCGAGTGCTTTGCAATCGTCGAACCCGGCGTCGCCGATCACAGCCTTGGAGACGAAGAGTTGCACCTCGTCGTTGCGATCGCGAACGGTGCCGAAAATGAGCTTTCCGGTGTCGCGCTTGAGCAGCAGGCGACCGGCAATCTGTACCACGTCTTCAGTTTCCGTACCGGGTTCGAGGTGCCCCCAGCGGGCGCGAAGGTCACCGAGGTCATGGCTCCGGTCGAACCGGTACGGATACGGCTCGACACCCATGGCGCGCAGCTCGGCCACTCGGCCCAATCGACGCGTTTGCTCGGCGATGAGGCCACTTCCGGTGTTGGCCGGCGATTGCGGTACATCAGGGTCATTCACGATGTTGAGACGGTAGCGCCTCGCTCGCATCCCGCAATGGGTGCGTTCTGGTCGTGCGAAGTGACCACTCTCTGGTCGACAAGGTTCGTAGGCTGTCGATCCATGCGCACACGATCAGGTCGAGTTGCCGCGTGTTGCGCGTTCGTGGCAGCGCTGAGTGGTGGCATTGCAAGCGCTGTCGTGTATCAGATCGACGACGCCGCGGTGGTTGCAGAAGTCGCGGTGCGAGTAGACGTCCCTACTGGGGACCTCGCTTCGATATTCGACAGAGGCGTCATGGCCACAGCGGTGGTGCGGTCAGCTCAGGCGGTTGCCCAGCAGATCGGTGCGGTTGCCACCCCCGCACGTACGGGGTCGCTCGGGTTGGGAGGCGTGTTTCGGAACGGTGCACGGGTCGCTGGGCCGCCGGTCGGATACTTGGCCCCGGTGACGTTTTTCGCCCTTCCACAACCGGCCATCGGATGGTTGCTGGGCGACGAGGTATCTGCGGTGGTGGGTGGTCGCTCGGTGGCGATGAACGCCGAAACCGCAGGCCTCGTTGGGGCTCAGGTCGGCGACGTGATCGAGTTCGAACTGCTCGATGGACGATTCGAGCGGCTCGTCGTGGCCGCCGTGCTCGACCGGACGGTCTTGGGCGGTACGGAAGTGGCGATGACCACAGACACGGCAAGCTTTCTGGGGGAGCCCGATGACACTCGTGTGATCATCTGGGACATCGACGATCGCGACGATTTCGACCGTGCCATTCGAGCGGCAGGCCTCGACGTGCGAGTCGACACCAAGGTGGTCCGCAGCTGGGATCCGCGTGAACCCGATGCGACTCTTGGCACGCTGGACACCAAACTCAGGCTCGGACAGCCTTGGTACGACCTGACCGACGACGGCGGATTTTCCGTCCATCCGAGTTGGATCGCATCGAACCTTCCAGCCAACCGCCAGCTGCTCAACGCCAGCATTCCGGTGTACGCCCGTTGTCACAACCAGGTCATGGGCGACCTGCGCGCTGCCTTCGCCGACATCGCTGCAGCGGGCCTTGGGGCCCACATCGACGTCGACAATGCGAATACATACGGTGGCTGCTATGTACCGAGGTTCAGCCGCAACAGCGGGTTCATGTCGCGCCATACCTACGGTATGGCGTTCGACACCAACACCGCCGCGAACTGCCAGGGCTGTGTTCCGCTGATGAACTGCGATGTGGTTCGGATCTTTCGCAAGCACGGATTCGCTTGGGGCGGCAACTTTCGTGAGCCCGACGGCATGCATTTCGAGTGGGTCGACGAACGCCGCGATCAGATCCCGTACGCATCGGACTATTGCCCCAACATCGTCACCGTCGAGGCGCGAACGGCCGAACCGGGTGTCACCGCACCTCGCCTGCAACTGGGCATCGACGTGCTGACGATCGACGCACTCGATGAGCACGATCACTCACACGACTGAATCGGGTTCTCGGAACGCGGCGTCCATCGGGCAGTAACCTCACAGATGTGACCATGCGATTCCTCATCATTGGCGGTGGCCCAGCGGGCAACAAGGCTGCGACGTATGCGGCCAGACTCGGCGCAAAGGTCACTGTGGTCGAGCGAGATGTCATCGGTGGCGCAGCACACTTGTGGGATTGCATCCCTTCGAAGACCATGATCGCCACCGGCGGAGCGATGAGCTTCAGTCGCCGCAGTCGTGGTATGGGTCTGGAAACGGGCAACGCCGAGGTCGACATCGAAGCGCTCACCGATCGCATCGAACACATCAAGGCCATCATGTTGGCCGACACGACCAAGTTGTTGGAGAGCCAGAGGGTACGCATGGTGCCCGGTTCTGCCCGGTTCACCAGCCCGAACACCGCCGAAGTCATAGGCATCGAAGGCACCGAGACCATCGAATTCGACGCAGCGCTGGTGGCGACTGGCACCCGGCCACGTATCCCCGAATGGTGTCATCCAGACGGCGACCGCATCCTCACCACACGAGACTGCTATCCGCCAAAGGTGTGGCCCGAGTCGGTCACGGTCGTGGGTTCAGGCGTCACGGGCGTGGAGTTCGTGCACATGTTTTCGTCGTTCGGCGCGCAGGTCACGTTGGTGGTCAGCCGCCAACTGGTGCTCCCGGGCAAAGATCCCGAGGCGGCGGCGATCCTCGAAGACGACTTCATGAAGCGCGGAGTGAAGCTGCTCAAAGGTGCCCGAGCGGAAGTGATCGAGCGTGATGGTGATGAGGTCATCGTTCGGTGTGACGACGGACGAACCGTGCGATCCAGTCACGCAGTGCTCGCCATCGGCTCGGTTCCGAATACCGAGACCCTCAACCTCGAGGCGGCCGGTGTGAACATGAACGAGTGGGGATACATCGACATCAACCATCACTGCGTCACCAACCAACCACACATTTACGCTGCGGGTGACGTCAGCGGGAAGTTGCCGTTGTCTTCGGTGGCATCGATGCAGGGCCGCAAGGTTGCCGAACACGTGATGGGGCTGCACACCATCGAACATCGGCACCTCGATTACGACAAAGCTGCCTCGGCGATCTTCACCGAACCAGAAATTGCCGATGTGGGCCTGGCGGAGGCTGAAGCGTTTGCCCTGGGTCGCAAGATTCGTGTTACCAAGGTGCCGTTTTCCACCACACCCAAAGCACTCATCAATGCAGACCCGCGCGGCTTCGTGAAGATCATTTCCGACCCTGCAACTGGTCAAGTCCTCGGCGGATCCATCGTCGGCCGACACGCCGCCGAGCTGATTTCGGTGATTGCATTGGCGGTCACTGCGAACCTGCGAGTGACCGACATCATGGAGAGCTTGCTGGTCCACCCAGCACTCAGTGAAGCCCTGGCGGAAGCCGCCGAATAGCTGGCAACTGACGGTGCGGTCGTCGCCAGACGCATCGGCGCTCGCAGTTGTTGGGCACACCCGCTCGCCGGGTTCCTCCGGAGTGGACACGGCGTAGACGTCGTGGCGGGTCGCGGCTGACCTCATCAGGTTTGTAGGCAATCAGGCGCCGACGGACCCGGTCGCCTGGCCCGGGCACAGCAGCGCCCGATTCTCGTGGTGTCGGCCGGATCCTTTGTGTCGTCCAAAGTTTTTGGGGCACGTGGACGGTAAGCCTGACGGATCGAGTCCCGTGTGGCTATGGGCAGCACCCGCGTGAACTCAGCGAACCGAGGCACTCTGGCCTTGCAGCGAATTGCACTGCGGGCTCGCGGACCGCGGAGATTTGACCACGCATCGGAGCAATTGGACGTTGTGTCTATAGAAGTCGGTGTCGCTCCACCGGTAGAGATACATGCGGAGGGCCGCTTCCGACACCCAGCTGAGCAATCCAGCTGCCAGAAAGCCGTCGAGCCGAGAAAGGAATCATGTATCTACGTCCCAGATCCGCGCTTGGCCACGCCGCCGCCGAAATCTCGTCGAGCTCAGGCGAAAGCCGAGACGAATGACCGAGGGCACACTGCGTATCGACAACGGTGAGGTCGGCACCAACTCACATTCCCCGGACGTCGGCAGCGACCACCGCGCAAGCGCCATCGACGGTCGTGCTGGGGCGCACGTCGTCGTCAGCGAACTGGCAATCGATGAGGTTGGGATCGCGAGCCTCGAGGCCGCATTCAGCGACCGTTTGGGGGAGGTCGACTCGTTCGCTGGCCACCTCGGTCTGCAGGTGTGGCGAGACAACCAGAAACCTGGCCGTTACCTGATGGTCACCTGGTGGGAGACCGAAGACGCTTTCCGTCGGTACATGCAATCTGATTCCCACCGATGTTCCCACGCCAGAATCCCGTCGGAACCGGCGCGGCCCAAGGCGGTTCGGGTCAGCCGATTCACGCTGGTGACCGAATGAGCGCGCCGGGCCGGAGCGGCGGCGCCGCTGGAGCCGTGCTTGACGCAGTGCGCTCGCTGCTCTGGTTGAAGACGACCGCAGATGCTCGCCTTACCGCCGAGACACTCGTTCGAAAGCTCGGCGGATCGGTGGTTCCCGCCGACGCGCCAAACGCTGCCGTCGTGCCTGCCGACCTCTCGTTCGGTGACGGTGAACCGGTGTTCGCCTCGGCGCCTGCTGGCAGCGACGCGCGGGCGCATCTCGATCAACACCTGGTTCC
>JBBREA010000043.1:0-23290 GCA_038203385.1 Acidimicrobiales bacterium
CGTCGACGGGCACGCACCGGTCACGATGGAACGGGTCTTCGCCACGATGCGAGCCAACGTGGATGCCGTTCAACGGCTCGTCATCGAGACGATCTCAACTGACGTACCCGATCACCCGACGAAAGGCCGCTGATGCACCGCACCGCCATTGCGATTTGGGTCACGCGCAGCCGGGTCTGATCGTCGCAGGGCGCGTGCCAGGACGTGGGTCGCGATTCGCTGCAGTTCGGTGCGGGTGGCGTGGTCTTGGTCGGTGCTCGATGGTGGCATGTGAATTTCCGGACAACGATCGACGAGCGGGCTCGCCGTGGTTGATGGTGGTTCTTGTCAGTGGCGCTCGGGTTCGGCGAGTTGGGTGCGGATGTTGATCTCGCCGGTGAGCGTGCGATGGACAGGGCAGCGATCAGCGATCGCCAAGAGACTGGCTCGCTGCTCGCCGGTGAGCTCACCACCGAGGTGGATGACGCGGTCGATCGTGTCGACCAGGCCGGACGTCGTCTCGCAGTTGTCACAGTCTTCGGCGTGGATCCGATCGTGCGTCAACTGCACTTCGACGTGCTCGAGCGGCCAGCCTTTCCGCTTGGCGTACATTCGCATCGTCATCGAGGTGCACGATCCGAGGCCGGCGAGCACGAGGTCGTACGGGTTCGGGCCGGTGTCGTCGCCCACCCCGACCGGCTCGTCGGCCAGGAACCGGTGACGCCCGGCCGCCACTCGCTGCTGGAAACCTCCCACACCGGTCTCCGTGACGATCACCGTGCCGGGCGGAGGGTCGCTCGAATCCAGTGATGGTGCCGCTGCGGTCTCCGCTGTTGGCGGTGGATCGGGCAGGTACCGGCCTGCCCAGGCGTTGAGCATGTCGGCGACGTAATCGGCGTCTGATCGGCGGGTCAAGAGGTGATCCGCGCCGTCGAGGGACACGAAGCTCTTCGGGTGCCGGGCAGCTTCGAAGATCCGGCGCGCGTTGTCCACGTCGACGGTTTCATCGACAGGCGAGTGCAGGACCAACAGTGCCCGCCGCAGCGACCCCACTGCGTCGGCCAGATGGTGCTCGTCGAGGTCGTCGAGAAGCTCCTGGCGGACTCGAAACGTTCGTCCCGCAAGTTGTACGTCGGCCTCGCCGCTGCGATGAAGTTGGTCGCGCACCTCGGTGGGAAACAACCCGGTGACGTGTGAGGGGTCGAATGGTGCGCCGATGGTGGCCACGGCCACGGCCTCGGGCACCTGTGATGCGGCGGCCAACACCGCTGCACCGCCGAGACTGTGTCCGACGAGCAGGGCTGGCGCGGTGTGATGCTCCCGCAGCCAGTCGGCGGCCAACACCAGGTCTTGGATGTTCGACGAGAAGTCGGTGTTGGCGAACTCGCCCTCGCTCGAGCCGAGACCGGTGAAGTCGAATCGGAGCACACCGAAACCGCGATCAGCCAGGCCGCGGCTGAGCCGCGTGGCTGCCGCGAGGTCTTTCGAACAGGTGAAGCAGTGGGCGAAGAGCGCAAAGGCGAGCGGCTCGCCGTCGGGCAGATCGAGTCGTGCTGCGAGTTGATCGCCTCGGGAACCGGTGAACGTCGCTGGCTGGCTTTGTGTTCGCACACGGTAGGCAACACCAAAGTGCGCCGATCGCTTCCCGCGACAGTCCTCCGGCCGCCAAATCCTGACTGAGGCGTTCCCATTCCGAACGGCACCTCGCGCGGACGGTCTTCGCATGAACTGGGTGGCCGCCATTCTGTCGACGATCAGGAGTGTGACCGAAACGCAGCTGCGGCCACGGCGAGGTCCTGCCAAGGCATTCCGACACTCTTGAACACCACCGGCCGGTCCCAAGGCAGCGGCGTCGCGCCGGTGACCACATCCTTCATGGGGATCAGAGCGCTCGACTGCAGCGAGCCGCCGTTGATCGCCATGATGACGTCGCCAGCTTCACGCAACGCGGTGCCGATGTCTTCGACGACCAGGATCGCGCGGCCGAGCAGCGCTCCGTCGAGCTCGCGCGCATCTGGCTCGTGGGAGCCGACGGCGATGACGATCGCGTTGGGCGCGACTGCTTCGGCTGGAAACAATGGTTCCCGCGCCGTGGTGGCGCAGATCACGATGTGAGCTGCGGCCAAGGCCAATTGGGCTTTCGCGCTCTCCACGCGTACGACGCGGCCGCTGTTGAAGGCTGAAGCGTCCGCTCGGTCTGGATCGCGAACGATGAACAGCACGCCGTCGATGGGCTGCTCGGCGACGGCGGCAAGCGTGTTCACATGTGCCAAGGCTTGCGGCCCGGTACCGAACACCGCCATTCGAATCGGCTCGGTACTCCGCGCCAGGGCCGGCCGAATGGCCGCGATCGACACGGCCGGGGTGCGCAACGTCGTCAGCGCTGCGGCATCGAATGTCGCAACGAGCGACAGGGTCACGGCATCGAACAACAGGTAGATGCCCTGGATACGGGGGAGACCGAGCGAAGGATTGCGAGGGGCGACCGTGACCACCTTGACACCGGCAAAGTCGCCGCCCTCGGACGGCATCAGAAGGAACTGACCGTGCTCAGTGTCGACCGCTGAACGGGCGATGTCACTCGCCGGATCGAATCCTGCCGCCAGCGCCGCGGTGATCGCGTCGACCGCATCGGTCGGGGAGAGAATGGCGCGCAGTTCGTCCGCTCCGACGTGAAGGGCCTTCGTCATCGAAGAACGAAGCCTGGGACGAGCGGATCATACGGGTCGACCTCGAACTGCACGGTTGCGACGCGGTGGGCGTTGCCGGTGACGACGGGAATCACCGCTGGCAGACCGTGTTCGGTCGTGTGCTCCTGAATCGTCGCCGTGAACCGCGAACCAACGATGGAGTCGTGGACGAGCGTCTGGCCGTCGGCGAGTTGCCCGGTGGCGTGGAGCGCCGCCACTCTGCCGGCAGTGCCGGACCCGCACGGCGACCGATCGACTTGACCGTCGGCGAAAATCGTCACGTTGCGCTGATGCAACTCGCCGCCGGGCAGCGTGCCGAGCTGGTCGTAGATGATGGTGCCGTACGTGCCGCTGAGACGCGGATCGGTGGGATGCGAAATTCTCGGGTCGTTCGCCAGCGCAGCCTTCACTTCTCGACCCAGTGCGATCAGCTCGGTGACGAGATGGGGCTCCACGCTCAGCCCAACGGTGGCCGCATCGAGACAAGCGTAGGTGGCACCGCCCCATACCAAGTCGACGGTGCAGTGGCCGTGCGTGGTGGTGACATCGATGCCGCTGGCGACGAGACGGCTCGGCACGTTGACGAAGTCGACGCTTGTCACCCGTTCACCGTCGGTGGTGTGCACTCGTGCGGTCACACGACCCGATGGCACATCGATCGTCACGTCGGTCACACCCGATGGGTCGGTCGCGACGCGCCCGCTGTGGATCGCCCACGCTCCGAGGGCAATGGTGCCGTGGCCACAGGCGGTGGAGAACCCGTCTTTGTGCCAGAACAACACACCGAAGTGAGCGCCGTCGTCGTCGGGCGGCGTGATCATGCCGCCGTACATGTCTGCATGACCACGCGGCTCGAAACACAGCAGCTGACGAAGCCCATCGACATCCGGGTCAGCGATGGCGAACGCCCGTCGATCCGCCACCGTGGCGCCCGGTATCTGCACCGGCGGATCGGGGATGATGCGGAACGGCTCGCCAGCAGTGTGGTAGTCGATCGTGTCGATGGTGACGGCACCAAACCGTTGCGAGAGTCGTGTCGCCTGTGCGAGTTCGTTGTCCATTCCTGGATCTTTGTCGATCCGCCCCACGAACCACGTTGTGCCGGGCACAACGTGGTTGCCCCAGTACCGCCTCGCCGCCGGCCGCTATGAGTTCGGCTACCGCTTGTCGCTCCGCTAGAGCACCCCTTCACCTGGGAGTGATACTCGCCAGGTGTCGACGCGGCGGTGATCGATGTGCAGACCGTAGCCGACGCCCCAGAGCACCGCCTGGGTGCGACTGGTCACCCCGATCTTGGCGTATGCGGATCGGATGTAGGTCTTCACCGAGTTGGGGCTGAGGTACGTCAGCGCAGCAATCTGCGAGTTGTTCTTTCCTTGAGTGATGAGCGCAAGTATCTCCGACTCACGAGCCGTCAAGCCCTCGAATCGGCCCGGCCAATCCTGGGCCACGAGTTCGGCTTGAGACGGTGGGCTCACGACCACCTCCCCACCGTGGATGCGTTCGAGCGCCTCGACCAGTTCGATGGCTGGCAGCGTCTTGGAGAGGTAGCCGCGTGCGCCTTTGCGTAACGCCGCAGCGACGACGTCTTCGTCGTGGACCCAGGTGTAGACGGCGACCTTGCTCGCCAACGGGTTCGCCAACACGACGTCGAGGTCGGACGAGTCTGCCTCGCCCTGCGCGAAGGTGTCGAACAAGGCGATGTCGACGTCGACCGAGACGGGCTCATTGGCGGCTAGTTCCACCACCTGAATCCGGTCGCGATACCCCGAGAACATGTGAGCGACGCCGATGACCACGACGTCGTAATCGTCAACTATCGCAAGCCGAATTGGTGGCATGACTCCCTCCGTGCCGGCACGCTAGCTGGTTGCGCCCCGTCCAAGTATCTCTACCTAGGGGTGAAGGGTGGCTTCTGCGCCCATCCTTACCCTTCGTTGCAAATGGATAACGCAGTTTCAAGCGGTGCTGGCAAAGAGGACGAGCTGGTCTTCGTGATCCACGGCGAACTCGACATATCAACGCGCGACGCCATTCCGGACCTGGTCCGGGACGCCATTACCTCGACCACCATGGAGATCGGCCTCGACCTGTCTGGCGTCGACTTCATCGACTGCGCTGGGCTCGCCGGCATCCTGCAGGCGCGCAAGCTCGCCGGGGAGTTAGGGTGCCGGGTGCATGTCGCTGCTGCGTCACCAGCCGTCCAACGACTCTTGACGCTCACCGATACGACGGCAGCGCTGGTCGAGCGGTAGCCGTCGAAGATCCACAGTCCGCATCCGATGGAGCGGGGAGCCCGCGCCGGTGAGCGATATCGTGCGGTCGAACATCGTGAAAACACCACAGGATCCTCCGAGTACCCAGCGAGCGGCGCGTTGTCGACTGCTCGTTCGTGATCTGGCAGAACCTCGTTCGTCTCTGCGCTGGAAGTGGTGTGAGTCGCCCCGATGAGCGCACTGATCCCGCTGCTGGTGATCGCGATCATGGTCACCTTCAACGCCCTCTACGTCGCAGCCGAGTTCGCAACTGTCGGTTCGCGTCGATCTCGTGTGCAAGAGGACGCTGGCGCCGGCAGTGGCTCGGCGGCACGACTGCTCGATATTCTCTCCGATCCGAAACGACTCGATGCGTATGTGGCTGCCTGTCAGATCGGCATCACCCTGAGCAGCCTCGTTGCGGGTGCGTACGGCCAGGCGCAGCTCACCCCCCTGCTCGAACCGTACCTTGGTAGCGTTGGCGGCCGCGGAACGGCGATCTTCATCGTGCTCGTCGCGATCACTGCGTTGCAGGTCGTGATCGGCGAGCTACTGCCGAAAACGGTTGCGCTGCGATACCCAGAGCGGCTCGCCATGGCGACTTTGCCACTGATGCAGGTAAGTCAGTGGGTGTTTTCGCCGCTCGTGGCCGTGTTCAACGGGTCGGCGTTCAAGTTGATGAAGCTCTGGAACCTCCAGGTGGATCACAGCCATGCGCACGTCCACTCGCCCGAGGAACTTGCCGGGCTCTACCGCGCCAGCGCGGCGGGCGGGCTCATCGACGCATCCGAGCGCGACATGCTTGCGGGGATCCTCAATGTCGACGACCGGTTGGTCCGCGAGATCATGACCCCGCGGCCGCGCCTGGTCACCGTGCCCGACGACCTGAGCGTCGGCGAAGCACTGAATCTGTTGGCCGGTGGGCCGCACACGCGGTTCCCCGTCACCGGTGCCGCCGGCGACATCGTCGGCATCGCTCACCTTCGAGACCTCTACGTTCACTCCCAGGTAGACCCCGGTCGTCCGGTGAGTGATGTGGCTAGCCCGGTGGTGGCCGTTGCCGAAGTGGTGACCGTGCCACACCTCTGGCGCACCCTACGCGAAGAGAAGGAACACTGTGCGCTCGTGGTCAACGAGTACGGCGATGTCGCCGGCCTCGTCACCCTCGAAGACGCGATCGAGGAAATCTTTGGTGAGGTCAACGACGAGTTCGATCTCGAAGACGAACCGATCATCTGTGCCGATGGACGCGTGTCGGTGCGTGGCGATGTTCTGCTGTCGGCGTTGCAAGACCGGTTCGGCTTCAGGATCGAGGAACTCGACGTTGACACGGTCGGCGGTCTGGTGTGGCATTGCCTCGACCGCACACCGGTGCCCGGCGACGCCGTGGCGATCACTCCGGATGGGCCCGAACTCAGGGTCGATGTCATGGACGGTCGAGCCGTGATGCGAGCCAGCTTCGACGAACCAGATGGCGCACGATGATCACCACCGTCGTCATCCCCATCGTCGTCATCATCGTGCTGGTCATTGTCAATGGTGTCTTCGTCGCGGCCGAGTTTGCACTCGTCGGGGCCCGCCGCAGCCGCCTGCAAACTCTGGCCAACAACGGAAGCCGATCCGCCCGGTGGCTGCTCGGCGTCTTCGATCGGCCGACCGGGAAAGACGGTTACATCGCCATAGCCCAGCTCGGCATCACGCTCGCCAGCATCGGGCTCGGCATGTACGGGGAGCCGGCGGTTGCTGCCTGGCTGTACGGCCCGTTCGAGGACTGGGGGCTATCGAACAGAGCAGCACACACCGTTGGTTTCCTCATTGCCCTGAGTGGCATCACGTACATGCACGTCGTGTTCGGCGAGATGATCCCCAAGGCCCTCGCCCTTCAAGCCCCTGAGACGGTCAGCCTCCGTGTCAATCCGGTGATGAGGGTGTTCGCGCTGGTGTTCCGGCCGATGGTTCTCGTACTCAACTCCGCTGCGCTCGCACTCATGCGGCTGCTGCGGATTCCTGAACCCGACCAGCGTCTGGCGCTCTACACCAGCGCCGAACTTGCCATCGTCACCGACGAGACCGCCAGCAGTGGGCAGATCGGCGACCTGCAACGAACCCTGATTCGCAACGTCTTCGACCTCGACGAGCGAACCGCCGAGGAGCTGATGACGTCTCGTAGCCGAGTGGACGCACTGGACATCAGCACGCCGCCGCATGAGATCACTGCACTCATCACACTGTCTGGGCGCAGTCGTTACCCTGTGATCGACGGGTCGCTCGATCGGGTGGTCGGCGTGCTGCACATCAAGGACTTCATTCGCGCTCACCAGCGGGGTGGCTCGCTCGCTCTCGCCGAACTCGTGCGGCCGATCCCCACCATCGCTGGCACTGCAAGCGCAGAACAGGTGCTGGAACGGTTCCGTAGAGACCGTACCCACGCAGCACTCGTGGTCGACGAGCACGGTGGAACCCTCGGCGTGGTCACCATGGATGACGTGATCGCCGAAGTGATGGACGACGGCGTGCACTCGGCCGACAGCGCCGCAGTTCGACACGACGATGGCTCGCTGAGCCTCGACGGTGAAGTCACGCTCAACGAACTCGAAGATGATCACGGAATGCTGATCGTCAACCCCGAGGTCACCACGATCGCCGGAGTCGTGCTTGCCGCCACCAGCATGGTCCCCACCGTGGGCATCACCGTCACAGCGGACGGCCACGAACTCACTGTCGAAGAAGTGCATGGGCGAAAGATCACCCGAATCCGCGTCCGTCCCATCAGTGCTCTGTGATGGGCTGATGATCGAGTGAGCACGGTGTGGGTGCTGGGCGACCAGCTCGACGTTGCGCTGGCTGCGTTGACGACGCCGACCCTTCCACTCACCGAGTGCTGTTCGTCGAGAGCCAAGCGAAGCTCGCTTCTCAGCGGTGGCATCTGCAGCGTGCGCACTTCGTCATTTCGTCCATGCGACACTTCGCGTCCGAGCTGCGAGCCAGTGGGTTTCGAAGTAGACGAACGGCGATCGGCATCTCTCGCAGCCGGACTCGCCGAGCACCGCGCCGAGTTCGCTCGAAATGTGGGCTGCGAAAGATTTCGCTGCGTGTCGAAATGGGCATCCAATCCGCATCAAGGGTGTGTCGACCGGGATCGACCTCACGACCGACCCGCAGGTAGCTGAACACCTCCGGGCGCGACTGTTGCGCAGTCGCTGACCGCAGCAGAGTTTCCCTCGGTTTTGCCCTTCGTTCACCCAACGTTGTCCTCGGTGATGCCTGCCCTTTCTACGGTCCGGGGCAACCCACAAACTCTTGGAGGATGAACTGATGAAACGCATGTTGTTGGCTGGCCTGATGGTCGGTGGAGTCGCAGTGGCTGGAGCAGCCGGTGTCGGTGGGCAAGCGGCCGCTGTGGAGTCAGGATGTTCCACGATGCCGCCGGGTGCAGCGGCATTCGAATTCGCCGGCCGCTACAGCACCGATCCGGTCGCCGGTTCGGTCGAAACTCGGGCCGAAAACGTTGCATACGAGGGCTCGACGATGTGGGTGATGAACATCGGCTCGATCGACGTGGTCAACATCGCCAACCCGGCCAACCCGGTGAAGACGACGACGCTGCCATTGCCGGGGGAGCCCACGAGTGTCGCGGTCAGCGGAGGCCTCGTCGCCGTCAGCGTTCCGGCGACATCGAAGACCAACAATGGCGTCGTCGTGCTGTTCCGAGGCACCACGAAGGTCGGCCAGGTGACAGTGGGCGCCCTCCCCGACATGGTGACCTTCACCCCTGACGGCAAACTGCTCGCCGTCGCCAACGAGGGCGAGCCCAACAGCTACGGCCTTCCCGGCTCGGTGGACCCGGAGGGCTCGATCAGCGTGATCACCACCCAGCCGTTCCGCACTCGCGGGGCGCCGAAGTTCATCGCGGCTCAGCCGGTTGCAACGATCTCCTTCGCGGACTTCAACGAAGGTGGTGCCCGACACTCGGAGCTGACCTCTGACGTGCGCATCTTCGGTCCAGGAGCGAGCGTCGCCCAAGACCTCGAACCCGAATACATCACGATTGCCGATGACAACCGAACGGCGTGGGTGTCGTTGCAGGAGAACAACGCATTGGCACACGTGGACCTGCGGAGCAAGACGGTCACTCGCATCAGCGGGCTGGGCTTCGCCGATCACAACGTCGAGGGGAACGGCATCGACGCGAGCGATCAGAACGGTGGCGTCATCGACATCGCCACCTGGCCGGTGATGGGGATGTACATGCCCGACGGTATTGCCAGCTTCCGCTCCGGTGACGAGTACTACGTGCTCACCGCTAACGAAGGTGACGCTCGCGACTGGCCCGGCATCAACGCTGCTGGTGACGAAGCGAGTCGCGCCCGTTCGGTTGCAGATCTCGACCTGTTCCCAGATGCGGCGTCGAACAACTCGCTCGGCCGCTTGAACGTCAGTACCCAGTACCCGACCACGCGTAACGAGGCCGGCAAGTTCACTTCGCTCTACAGCTTCGGCAGCCGGTCGTTCTCGATTCGAGCGGCAGATGGCTCCATGGTGTGGGACAGCGGTGACGCGTTCGAATGCATCACGGAGGAGTTGGTGGCGGCGAACTTCAATGCCAGCAACACCAACAACACGAAGAAGAATCGCAGCGACGACAAAGGCCCAGAGCCAGAGATCGTCGTGGTCGGGGCGGTCGGCGATCGGCAGTTGGCGTTCATCGGGTTGGAGCGCGTTGGAGGCGTGGTGGTCTACGACGTCACCGACCCGGAGGCACCGATCTTCCAGCAGTACCTGAAGACACGCGACTTCGCCGTTGCCGCCGGCCCCGACAGCGGCCCGGAGGGGTTGGTGTTCGTGCCGGCCGCCAACAGCCCCACCGGTACACCCATGGTGCTCGTCGGCAACGAGGTGACCGGCACGGTCGCGATCTTCCAGCTGACGTCTGGATAGGTCGCCACTCGACCGAGGGAGGCCTGCTTTCGGGCGACCGAACACACAGTTCGGTCGCCCGACAGCGAACGTTCGTGACCCGTTCATCTCGCCGCAAGTTGATGTCTGTTTCGGTTTCCTACGGTGACTCGCATCACGTCGACGTGGGATCCCAGAACAACGTCGACGTGTGACCACCTACGACCAACTTGCAAAGGACGGTGCCCAATGGGCGACACCGACGACATCGGTTCCAATCTCAGCGGCAATCCCCATCTCGGTGACATGATTCTCGACCGGGTGAATCGTCGCCAGGTCATCGGCGGCGGTCTGGCAGCTGCGGCTGTCGGCATCTTCGGACGCAGCATCTTGGCGGCGAACCCCGTCTCGGCCGCCGGGACCGCTCATACCGCTGTGGCTGGCGGGTTCGTCCGGCAGAACCAGCCGTTGCTCGGCTTCACGCCCGTGCCCACCAGCACAGACGACCTCGTCCACGTGCCGGAGGGATATGTCGCCGATGTGCTCATTCCGTGGGGCACACCACTGTTCGACGACAGCCCCGCCTGGGCTTCAGACGCCTCGAACACGTCAGGCGACCAGACGATGCAGGTGGGCTTCAACCACGATGGCATCCACTTCTTCCCGTTCGGGAACGGAGCCGCCGGCAGCCGAAATGGGCTACTCGTGTTGAACCACGAATACACCGACGCCAACCAGATCTACACAGCGACCCAAGGGTCCGCGATCACGAACAACGAAGCCGGCCGTGAGAAGGTCGCGAAGGCACTTGCAGGGCACGGTGTCACCGTGGTCGAAGTGGCACGAATGGACGATGGCACCTGGCAGCACGTGCAGGGATCGCCGTTCAACCGGCGCATCACCGGCACCACCCCGATGGCCTTCTCTGGGCCCGTGTCGGCGTCGCATCCGATGCTGCAGTCCGTGATCACTCCGTCGCCACTGGGCACGTTGAACAACTGCGGTCACGGGTACACACCATGGGGCACCTACCTCGCAGCCGAAGAGAACTGGAACGGCTACTTCGGCACCGACGACGCGAACTGGGCGGCGACGAGGACCCCGCTCGAAGCGCGCTACGGCGTGACTCCTGCTGGCTTCTCGTACAACTGGCACAAGGCCGAGGCGCGATTCGACTTGGCCCAGAACCGCAACGAGCTGAACCACTTCGGCTGGATGGTCGAAATCGACCCCAACGATCCCTCCTCCACGCCGGTCAAGCGCACTGCCCTGGGCCGCTTCAAGCACGAGGGCGCAACCGTCACCGAGGTGAACGGGCGCGTCGTCGTCTATTCAGGCGATGACGAGAACGGTGACTATCTGTACAAGTTCGTCGGCAACGCGCCGTGGCGTCAGCTGCGCGCTCGCGGCAAGAGCCCACTCGACGAGGGCACGCTGTACGTCGCGAAGTTCAACGCCGACGGCAGTGGCACCTGGTTGCCACTGGTGCACGGTGTCGGCCAGCTCACAACGCCGCTGTACGCCGATCAAGCCGACGTGCTCATCCGTACGCGCATGGCTGCAGACACAGTCGGAGCAACGAGATTGCATCGCCCCGAATGGGTCGGGTTGAACAGCAAGACCGGAGACGTCTTCGTCACGCTCACCAACGGCAGCGGCAATGGCGCGGCGGTCAACAGCGACCGCGATCCCAACCCGTACGGGCACATTGTCCGATTCCACGAGATCGGCAACGTGCACAAGCCGACCTCGTTTGCGTGGGATGTGTTCCTGTTCGCCGGTGACCCCGGATACCCGGCGTTGGCTGGCCCCAACGTTCCGCCAGAAGCAGAGCAACCCATTTTCGGATCTCCCGATGGCATCTGGGTGGACCCTGACGGCCTGGTCTGGATCCAAACCGACATCTCCAACTCGTCGCAGAACCTCGTGAGCCGCGGCTACGACCGCATCGGCAACAACCAGATGCTTGTCGCCAACCCCGCCACGGGCGAGGTGAAGCGATTCCTGACCGGGCCTCGCGGTTGCGAAATCACCGGTGTGATCACCACCCCCGACCAGACGACGATGTTCGTCAACGTGCAACACCCCGGGGAGTCCACTCCGTACTGGCACCCATCAGCGGTACCACCCGGGCCGCCCAGCACGGCCAACCCGCGTGCGGTCAGCAACTGGCCTGACTTCGATGAAGCCGGCCGTCCACGGCCGGCGACCTTGGTGATTCGCAGACTCGACGGCGGCAAAGTCGGCACCTGAACCACAGGTGCTGCATCGACGACCTGATCGCAACGGCAACCGGCTGATCCCCCCGTCTGTCGAATGCCGCGATCAGGTCGTCGATCGGTGGGCTGCAAGCGTCACGTTGCCGCCCAGGTGAGGTCGAGCCGCGCCGCAGCGTGCTCGATCGACTTAACGAGCGCATCGATCGAGCCGGCGCAGGCTTCGAGGTCGCCCGGGGTCAGAAGCAGTATCAGGTCGCTGTCTGTCTCGGCGACCACGACCGGCGCTGCGCCGCCCACTGCAGCTCGGATTTGGTTGGGTTGGTCGTTGCGATGGAAGGTGTCGAACGGCACTGGCATGCCGGCTCGGCAGGCCGCCCACTCCGGTCGTTCGCGGACCGATCCGTGTGTGATGTCGCACAAGGAGCAATGTCGCCGTCCGAGGCGGGCTCCCACCCAGTAGGAGAGTTCTCCGCGCAACGTGCCATCGGCGTCGTAGACCCCCACCAACCGAACGATCCGCTGGCTCGGCGATACGTCGGGGGAGTCCGCGTCCACATCATGTCGGGCAACGCATGGGTCCTCACTCGAGATTCATCCGTTGTTCACCTCACGATCGTTGTTCCATTCGCTCAATGATGGTTGAGTCAGTAATTGATGAGCAGATCTCCGGAAGATCGTCTGCAGACGAGGGCCGCGGTGCACGCCGCCCTGGGCGAGCCTGCGCGGTTGGCGATCATCGACGAGTTGGCGGTGAGTGACCGTTCGCCCAAGGAGCTCGCTGATCGATTGGTCATCCCATCGAACCTGCTGGCTCACCACCTGGAGGTGTTGGAGCGGGTGGGGTTGATCGAACGCACGTCATCGGCCGGTGACGGTCGGCGCAAGTATGTTCGGCTTCGCCGCGACCCGATTGCCGGGCTCGAAACGACGGGGCGAGTTCCGAGTGGCGAGATGCTGTTCTTGTGTACTCGCAACAGCGCCCGATCGCAGCTTGCGGCCGCATTGTGGACGGCGCGAACCGGGCTCGGTTCGTCGTCGGCTGGCACAGAACCGGCCGCGCGAGTGCATGTGGGTGCGGTGGCAGCGGCCCGCCGCGCCGGCGTGTCACTCGCCGACGCCACTCCATCTCGAGTCGATGCGATCCCACCGAATACCCAGGTGGTGACGGTGTGCGATCGGGTCCACGAAGAACTGGTAGCTGGACCCGACTGGTGGCATTGGTCGATCCGGGACCCAGCTGAGAACGGTACGGCCCCGGCATTCGATGCGGTGGTCGCGGAGCTCGAGCGACGCATCGCCGGAGTGATGGGCCTCATCGGCATTCAACACACCGGAGGGTCTCCGACATGACGGTTCGCGTGGGCATCAACGGTTTCGGGCGTATGGGACGACTCGTCGTGCGTGCGTTGCGCCAGCACGACGACCTCGAACTCGTTCACGTCAACGAGCACAACGGTGGGCTGGAGACCGCCGCCCACCTCCTCGAGTTCGACACCGTGCATGGTCGGTACCCGGGCAAGGTCCGTATCGACGGAGACCACCTACTGATCGACGAACGGACGGTGACGTTCACCGAGCTCTCGGCGCCGGGCGACATCCCCTGGGCCGATCTCGGTGTCGATCTGGTGATCGAGGCGACCGGCCAGTTCAAGACCGCCGAGCAGCTGGAACCGCACTTCGAACGTGGCGCGATCAGCGTCGTCGTCGCGTGCCCGGTGAAGAGCGACGGTGTGCTCAACGTGGTGATGGGCTGCAACGACCACCTCTATGACCCGGCGGTTCATCGCATCGTGACAGCGGCGTCGTGCACGACGAACTGTCTGGCACCGGTAGTGAAGGTGCTTCACGAGGGAATCGGTATCGAGCGCGGTGCGATCACGACCATTCACGATGTGACCAACACCCAGGTGATCGTCGACGCCCCCCACAAGGACCTGCGCCGGGCTCGCTCTGCACTCAACTCGTTGATTCCCACGTCGACCGGTTCGGCAACAGCGATCACGCTGATCTATCCGGAGTTGCAGGGAAAGCTGAACGGCCTGGCCGTACGGGTGCCGCTGCTCAATGCGTCGCTCACCGACTGTGTGTTCACGATGTCGCGTGACGTCACCGTCGATGAGGTCAACGGGATGTTCCGGGAGGCAGCCGAGGGGGAACTGGAAGGAATCCTCGGGTTCGAGATGCGTCCACTGGTGTCTGCTGACTACACCAACGACACCCGGTCTGGCGTCGTTGACGGCCCGTCGACCATGGTGATCGACGGCAGCATGGTGAAATTGCTCGTGTGGTACGACAACGAGTTCGGCTATGTGCATCGCATGGCCGAGCTTGCGGCGAAGGTCGCCGCAGCCGTTCCAGCAACAGGGCAGCAGCAGGGATGAACTAGCGCATGAAGCTCCGCAACTACATCCTGGTGACTGCGGGCTACTGGGTCTTCACCATCACCGATGGCGCATTGCGCATGCTCGTGCTGTTGCACTTCAACAGCCTCGGCTACCCACCGGTGGCGATCGCCTTCTTGTTTCTCGCCTACGAGTTCATGGGAATTCTCACCAACCTGCTGGGCGGCTGGGTCGGTGCGCGACGAGGACTGAACCGCACGCTGGTCGCGGGTCTCGCGCTGCAGATCGTCGCACTGGCGGCGCTCACGTTCGAGTCACCCTCTTGGCAGCTCTGGCTCTCGGTCACGTTCGTCATGGCCATGCAGGCGCTGAGCGGAGTGGCGAAAGACCTGACGAAGATGAGCTCGAAGAGTGCCGTGAAGACGGTGGCCCGCGACGGTTCGTTGTTCAAGCTCGTCGCGATCCTCACGGGATCGAAGAACGCCCTCAAGGGTGTCGGGTTCTTCGTCGGAGCAGTGCTGCTCGGTTGGCTCGGCTACGACGGCGCGCTCTGGGCGATGGCTGGTGCATTGGGCGTCACCGTGGTTGGCCTGTTGGTGTTCCTCGACGAAGACATCGGAAAGTCCAAGAAGAAGCCACCTCTGAGGTCGCTGTTGTCGAAGTCGTCAGCGATCAACCGGCTGTCGGCAGCTCGGTTCTTCCTCTTCGGCTCGCGCGACATCTGGTTCGTGGTGGCGCTGCCGGTGTTTCTCGCCGACGAGCTCGGTTGGTCCGAGCAGGGGGTCGGCGGGTTCCTCGCCATCTGGGTCATCGGCTACGGCATCGTGCAATCGATCGCGCCGCGGCTGCTCGCCAGGGGTGGCAGAACTGTCGACGAGGTGCGAGCCACCCAGCAGTGGGCGCTGAATCTTGCCGCCGTGTCTGCCGCCATCGCGGTGTTCGTTGCGTTCGACGTCGCCCTCGACGTTGCGATCGTGGGCGGTCTCGTCGTCTTCGGTGTGGTGTTCGCACTGAACTCGTCGCTGCACTCATATCTCGTGTTGGCGTACGCCGACGACGACGACGTGGCCACCGACGTGGGCTTCTACTACTCGGCCAACGCCGCCGGCCGCTTCGTCGGCACCTTGCTCTCCGGCGTGCTGTATCTCTGGGGCGAGCTGCCCGCCGCCTTGTGGGGTTCGGCGATCTTTGTCGTGCTCACGTGGCTGTTTGCGCTGCGCTTGCCGCCCGTTCCCGAAAACACCACGATTTCGCTCGCCACTGTCGATGCAGCCGACTGAGCTTGCGCTCGGCTATCTGGTCGTACGGCGCCAGCGGCGCTGCCGGCCGTGGGCTATCGAAGGGCGAGAAAGAGTTCTTCCATCTGATCGGCGGTCATGCCTTCAGCCTCGGCGAGGTCCGGGTCTGCAAGACAGGCCCGCATGCCCGCCGCCATGAGGCGCAGTCCTGCCCGGTGGAGGGCCGCTTGGGCTGCAGTGAGCTGGGTGATCACCGACTTGCAATCGGCACCTTCCTCGAGCAGCCGCTGCACACCACGCACTTGCCCCTCGGCCCTGCGAAGTCGATTGAGTACATCGTCGGAAACGTCGTCAGGAAACTGCATCCTTGCAGCGTAGCCATACCTCGGGGGGTATGAGTCGCCGTCAGGGAGGTGGTGTGATCTACTCAGGGGGCTTGCGCCACCGTCACGTAGAGCACCGAGCCCTCGATCATGTTCGAGTTTGCCGGCGGGGCCTGTTCGAGGACGGTGCCCGGGGCGGCAGATGCAGAGTCCGTCGGCTGTTCGATCAACGTCCAACCGTTTGCCGATGCGTCAGTGCGCGCCCTGGTGACCGAAGCGTTGACGTAGTTGGGGTTCGGTATGAGGTTGAGATCCTCCAGCGTGGCGGTTGCTGCATCGCGTTCGTTGACCGCAGTCGCGAGAGCTGCCTCAGCCTCTGCGACGTCCTCGTTTGCCGCTTCGAGGTCTTCGAGCGAGGTCGCCAGCTGTGCTTCCAACACCGCGATCTGCTGGTTGGCGGCGTCGAGGTCGGCCTGTTGATCGCTGCCGGAATTGTCTGCATCGGCAATTTCAGCGGCGAGCGCATCGCGTTCTGCGGTCATGTCGGCGAGGGCGGTCTCGAGGTCGGTGATCTGATCGGTGAGGCCGGCTGCATCGCCTTGTGCTGCGGTCAAGGCAGCGATCTGAGCTTGCAGATCCTCGATGATGGCTTCGGTGTCGGCGTCGGCCCCCGGGAGGCTGTCGACGACGAGCGCGACCGTTGTTGCCGGCGCGGTCGCCGGCGTGTCGTCATCGTCCATCGCAATGGCGATCAGGTAACCAACCAGACCGCCTGCAAGCAGCGCGACTGCGGCCAGGAAGTACGGCCAACCCTGGTTTCGTTCGGGATACGGAGGCTCGACCGGCCGGACCATCGGTGCAGCCGGTGCGTACGCCGCCGGCGAGACGGTGGTCGGCGCGACGACCGGTGGCACGACGCGCTCGACCACTGGGATCGCCTCGGTCGGTGCGTTTGCATGGACACCGGGGGTCGCGGCACCGAGTGGCGGGGTGACGTCAGTGACGTGCTCGCCGTATTCGGGGACAGGCGTAGCTTCTACGATTCTTGGTTCGAACGGTTCGACGCCATCTGGCGTTGGAGACTCTGGTGTCGGTGAGTCAAGGTGATCGTTCTCATCCATGTCGGTTCATCCTTCCCGGGGCGAGCGGTCGTGGCTCACACCGCAGACAGTACCCGTTCGCATCCACGTCAAACCGTGCTCTGCCATGCCAAGCCTTGTCGCCACCTTCTTTTCGGTATACGCCTCGTTGACGATGCCGATGCGTCGATTGGATCGATGGCCCCGCGTGTTGTTCCGAACCTCCGTCGGGATCCCGTCCTCGACCGGGTGCCGGTCACTCCTGCAGCGCATTGTGTCCGAACTGGCGGGCGCCGGTTTCGAGCACCCAGTCGAGGCCGATGACCACCGCCGGTCGTGCGACCCTCACGACCGTCTGCAGGGTTCGTCTCGCGGGGCTGAGGTCGTACGACAGCTGTAGTTCGGTTCCCAGATCGTGATCGGCCAACTTCAAGAGCCCGTGGCCCGACAGGTCACCGGTAACTGCGACGAGCACCGTGTCTTGGTGGATGACGCTGACCAACGCCAGTTCGAAACGCAGCACATACGGCAGCGGCGGTTTGACCGCACAGTGCCACTGCGATCCCTCGTCGAAGGTTGCGCCGTCGAATCCGTGCAGCCATGGCCACCACACGCGGTACTGATCGGTGCGAATGATCGCTTCCCACACCGCTGCGCGATCGGCGTCGAACAAGAATCGACGCTCAGACCGGATACTCACCACCACAGACTGCCACGCCACGGGCCAGATTCGTGTTGGTTGCGACTGCTGGAACCTCGGCACCGTTGGTGCGCAACGACCGAATCAAGAACCTCGGCGTTGCGCGCAGTGTGCCTTGCCCGAAGGCGTGGCGCCGTTCAACAACTGAACCGTGATCTGATTTCACTTCGGCGAATGGTCGATACGATCGGGTCGATGCAAGGTGCTCGCAACGCGCTCGTGGAAGTCGCCGACTGATCATGACAACGACCGACCAACAATCGTCACCGAAGCAAGAACAGGAACTCGCGACGACCGACGTCACAGAGGTAGCGCCGGGTGTTCTGCGCACGCAGTTGCCGATCGACGTGCCCGGGTTGGGACACGTCAACTGTTATCTGCTCGAAGACGAGCGTGGCGTGGCCGTGATCGACCCCGGGCTGCCCGGCCCAGAGTCCTGGTCGCACCTGGTCGACCGGCTCGAGCGTGCCGGTTTCGCGGTGGCCGATGTGCACACGGCCGTCGTCACGCACTCTCACGCCGATCACTACGGTGGCGCGATCCGGCTTCAGGCCGAAGCGGGGACAACAGTCGTTTCCCACGAGTCGTTTCGGACGTTCGTCGACCTCGACGATGTCAGCGACTCCGAAGACTCCAGCGATCTAGCTGTAACTTCACCTGACGAGTGGGTCGATGCGATCGAGAGTTTCCTCACCAGGCCTACGCCGTGGGGTGGTGAGCGTCCGGTGCCGAACCAAGACTTCTTCGACCGGCTGCGAAAGTCAGGTACGAATGATGTGCCGTTCGCCCAGAATCTGCGACCGACTCGACGACTGGTCGATGGCCAGTCGATCCGCCTCGCCGGCCGAGACTGGCTCGCAATGCATACGCCCGGCCATACGCACGATCACCTGTGTCTGTTCGACCCCGAACACGGAGTGGTGTTCACCGGCGATCACGTGTTGCCGTCGATCACTCCCCACATCAGCGGGCTCGCATCCGATGCTGACCCTCTCGCCATGTTCGTGACTTCGCTGCAACGAATGATCGACATGCCCGACGTGTCGATCGCACTTCCCGCCCACGGGCACCCCTTCGCCGATCTGGGTGGCCGCGCGGAGCACATCATCCAACATCACGATGGTCGCCTCGACGTCATTCGCGACGCAACCACCGAGTTGCCGTCGGGCACTGTGTCGGACTTCATGAAGGTGCTGTTCCGGCCCCGCTCCTGGGGTGGGATGGCGGAGAGTGAGACGTACGCCCACCTCGAACATCTCCGTGAACGCGGCGAGTTGAGTCGCACCGACAGCGGTGGGGTAGCGCGCTACTCGGCGAAGTAGCGACCTTCGATCACTCGGCGCCACCGACGGGCCAGCTCCGTAATGTAACTGGAACAGAGTTTCGATGCTCGCAAGCACTCTCGGTTTCCCGGGCATCCACGGGGGGAGCGAGACTGTACGTATGCCACTCGATCCCAACGCCGTCGGCGCAACCGGCGACCCGCGCTCCATCTCTTGGAACTCATCTGACGCACTGCTGTACGCAGTCGGAATCGGTGCGGGCCACGCCGACCTCGCGTTCACCACCGAGAACAGCATCGACGTGGAACAAGTCGTCTTTCCGACGTTTGCAGTTGTGGCAGGGTCGCGCTCCGAGGCGGGAGGACGGAGCGCTATGGCTCAGATCGGCTCGTTCGACTTCGCCCAGGTAGTACACGGCTCGCAAGCCGTCACCTTGCACCGCCCGATTCCTGTGGAAGGTTCCGCCGTCGCACAAGACCGTGTGGTCGGCATCTACGACAAAGGGGCGTCGGCCGTGGTGATGACCGAAGCCGACACTGCGCTCACGTCGGGCGAGCCGTTGTGGACCACCAGGTCTGCGATCTTCATTCGAGGCGCCGGCGGTTTCGGCGGCGAGCGCGGTCCATCTGGTGTTCAGAACATTCCGCCAGATCGTGACCCGGACCATGTGGTCACGTTGCAGACCTCGCCGGACCAGGCATATCTCTACCGGTTGAACGGCGACCGCAACCCGTTGCACTCCGACCCGACGCTGGCAATGCGAGTCGGGTTCCCCGGGCCGATCTTGCACGGTCTGTGCACGTACGGGTTCACTGGCCGAGCCCTGCTCGCGGAACTGTGCGACAACGATGTGACCCGCTTCGACCACATCGAGGGGCGATTCTCCTCACCAGTGATCCCCGGCGATGCGCTGACGATTCGCATGTGGAAAACTTCTTCGGGCGAGGCCGTGTTCACCACCAGTGGACGACCGGACGGTGATCGACCAAGGGCTGGCCCGCTATCGGTAGCCGCCGACCCGACCGTCAGCCCGGTTCGTGCAACCTGAGTACTTCTTCGCTCACCGTCCAGAGCCGTTCCGCCTGACCTGCGTCGAGCGCCAGCGAGTTCAACTCCGCTGGTCTTCCTGCCGACCACCAGGATCCAGTGACTCCTTCGAGGTCCGGTGACGTTGCAAGCTTGATCGACGTCCTCGCACCGATCTCAGCGGTCACGGGTTTCGGCAGGCTGTCGAACAACGCCTGCTCGGCAACCGAACGTGAGGGTGCAGGCGCCGCCGCCGGCTGTTCCTCACCGGGGCGCGGTTTGCCGAGCTCGGTCGTCACCAAGCCTGGGTTGAGCATGTTGACCGTTACCCCGGCGTCGGCCAACCGGCGCGAGAGCTCCATGCCGTACCAGATGTTGGCGAGCTTGGACTCTCCGTAGACGCGGAAGGAGTGGTAGTCGTCCTCGTGGTTCAGATCGTCGAAACAGATTCCGGCATCGGCAACCGTGTAGGCACCCGAAGCGACCACTACGACTCGAGACGGAGCACTGGCGCGCAACATGGGTTCGAGTCGCTCGATCAGCGCCATGTGCCCGATGTGGTTGACCCCGAACGTGAGCTCGAGCCCGTCGATCGTCTTCTTACGAACGGCGCCGCCAACGACGCCTGCATTTGCCACCAGAGCGTCGAGGCGTGAGTGCGCTTGGCTGAAGCGATCGGCGAACTGGGCGATCGAGGCCAGCGACGCGAGGTCGAGGGGCATCACCTCGATTGATTGGCTGCCGCTCCGCTCCAAGGCGTGCGCCAGGGCTTCACGGCCTCGGTCCGCGTCGCGTGATGTGAACACCACGTGAGCTCCGGTGCGGGCGAGGCCCACAACGGTCTCGAGGCCGATGCCAGTGTTCCCTCCGGTGACGAGCATTGTTGCCGTGGAAAGGTCGTTGATGTCCATGGAATCCTCACGCTATGAATGGAAGTGGTCCCTGCTAGTGATAATAGACTCTAGTTCTATGACACCGGAGCCCTGGCAGTGACCGACGAAGCCATCCAGAATCTGCGCTCCGAAGATCACTTCATCCAGCGACTCGACCTCGGTATGGAGTCGCTCGGAGAGCGCAGCATGCGATGCGTTGCCGAATCGGCTCAGCCGGCTGACGTCGGCGTGCTCGGTACGATCCAAGGCGTACGTTTCCGCCATGTTCTCGTGTGGGAAACCAATCATCGTGTCGATGATTCCAATTCCGCTCGGCATGCCCATTTCGTTGCCCTCCTGATCAAACAGTTTCGATGGTGAGTGGTGAAGATAGAGTCTGAATTTAGAACCTAGTTCCTGATCCAGAGTTGGCGCAAGCTGCGCTAGCGGAGCATGCCGCCGGAAACGACATGGTCTTCGCCGGTGACGAAGGACGACGCGTCGCTTGCGAAGTAGATGACGGCACCGACGACGCCCAGAGAAACAAGACCGCACCGGCCGTTCCAGTGAACCTCAGCCGCCCGAACGGTGCGACGCCCGGGCAGGTCGACTCGCCGGTCGACTGGCGGGTCTCGAGCAGGTTCGCGCAATCAAGCGACCGGCTGTGGCGGTCGGCGAATGTGGAGAGTTCCATGTGGCACGCTGTGGCTATCGCGATCAACCCATCAGATTCCTTTGTGTCACCCAGGTCTGAAGAGCTTCGTGACGTGTTCGGCGTCGAGTGGTACTTCCTCCTCTCCGATCAACCCAGTTCGTTCCGGGTCGTCGCTGGCAGCGGAGAACGGGTGGGTGTGTGGGTCACAGAGACACCGGCCACGATCACCATCACTGTGCAGGTGACGAACGACGACGGCATGTTGTTCCAGAGCGACAAAGACGGCGCAACTCGCCTGAGCGTGTCTCGCGATGCGCCAGAGATCGTGTGCGAGTTCGCCCATGGTGGTGACATTGGTCGCCTCGAGATCTCGTTGTCTCCACAGTTGCGTATCAAGGAGAACACGTCTGGAGCATTTCGTATCAGCGGACTACCGTGGTCGTATGACGACTGAGGACGCGGAGGAGGGCCGGCCCCAGGCGCTGCCACCGCCACCGGTCGTAACGCCCCACGCCACGCCCCACGCCACGCCCCCCGCCACCACGGCCTCTGCAGCGCCGGCCGGCGCTGTAGTGCCGCGTGAGTCCCGCGTCATTGGAATCCTTGTTTGGGCAGTGCTGCTCGCGATTCCGGCTGCACTGGTGGGCGGGGGAGGGTGGCTGCTCTATCAGCGCACTGCTGGCACGCGTATTCAGGCAACGGTGCTGGACTGCGATCTGTCCGGCGGGAGAGTCGGCGGCTCTTCGACCTATCGCCAGGATTGCACTGCATCGTGGACGATCGACGGCGAGTTGGTAGTCGGCGTGTTCTCGGGCGGCAACGGTGAATCAGATGTCGGCAAGACGGTCGAGGCCACGGTGCGCGGCGACACCGCGTACAGCAGGTCGCTGCGGCTGCCGGTGGTGCTGATCGCTCTCGGCCTGCCGTTCCTTGCATTGCCGGTGATCGGGATCCGTTCGCGGCTCAAGGCCAGATCCGCCGAATCACACATCCACTGACCTGGGCCCCGCTCACCGTTGACGCAGAGCTGACGCCTGGCAGCAGCCGGCTGACTGTCAGCGAGTGGGGCGCTTGCGTTGCACGACACCGAGCACGCTGTGTTTCGACGTGTCTCCCCGGGCGGCGCGGCGCTTCTTTCTGCGGGACCGTTCGACGACCTCGCTCAGCGCCATCACAGCGATTGCGCCGACGACTCCCCAGAGCCAGTTGAACGCGATCCACAGCACCGCTCCGACCGCGACGATCGCGGCCAGCCAGACAAGGTTTCGTTTCGACATGTGCAGTTGCCTCTCAAGTGGACAGCGCGGATCTCTCACGAGTGTGCCACCGTTGTCGGCGGCGTTCGGAGATACCGCCCGGGGTGGCGTGTGGCGAGCAGCGCGATCGGGTATGGATTCTGCATGAACGTGCCGCTCCCGCCACAACCCGTCCCGCCACCCGTCCCGCCACCTGTCCCGCCACCCGTCCCGCCACCCGTCCCGCCACCCGGGCCCGATGTGCCACCACCGCTGAATCCGCCGTCGCCGGGCGAGCCGCCCACTCCGATCTTTCCCGACCCGCAACCCCTCTCACCCGAGCCACTGATTCCGCAACCCGAGCCGTACGTGCCGCAGCCAATCGTTCCCGACCCGGATCCCTTCACGCCAGATCCGACGATGGCTGGATGACCTAGCAAACAGTCGGTCTGCGGACGTCGCTCACCCCCGACGAGTTGGCCGACATCGTTGCGGTCA
>JBBREA010000044.1:0-23234 GCA_038203385.1 Acidimicrobiales bacterium
GAAGACGTCGTGGTCGCGATCGCCGATCATGATGACATGATCAGTCATGTCGGGGTCGCCGTGAATGTCGAGTTCGAGGAGGGCGAAGTCGATCACTTGCGCTTTGGTACGCCGTTCCGAGGTGAGTGTCGCGCCTGCCCGTACGTCGAACCGATGGCTGATCCCGAAATAGTCGAGCACCGGGTGCGCGGTCTGCTCGGGCTTGGCGGTTGCGATGGACAGCGACAACCCGATCGATGCGAGCTCGTCGAGCATGTCGAGCACTCCGTCGTACAGCGTGTTCTCGAACGCACCGATCCGCTGGTACCGATCGCGATAGGTGTTGATCACACGCTCGAGTGCATCGTCGGGAATGCCGATGGCGGGCAGCCCTAGTTCGAGCGGAGGACCGATCACCTGACGCACCTCGGCGTCGGTGGGTGTGGGAAATCCTTCCTGTTCGCAGGCCCACTGCAGCGAACGAAAGATTCCCGGTTCCGAGTGGGAAATGGTGCCGTCGAGGTCGAGGAGGACGTGGGTGCGCTTCATGGGTGTCGGGCGATGACGTTAGCTGTCAGCGCCGAGCGTGCCCATGGCGAATGCAAAGGCGAGACCGCCGAAACTGAGGCCGTCGCTGATGAGGCCAGAGGCCAGCATGGCGCGCACGCTGGCGACGGGGTGCCAGCGGACGTGAAGTGCTTCGTTGGTGTCGGTCGGTTCGCCGCGGTGTTCGGCATCATGGGAGATGAAGATGTGAAACGATTGATCGAGCACGCCGTTGGCCGGGTAGAACGTGCACACGGGCGTCACCTGCTGCGGTCGCCAACCGGTCTCTTCGACCGACTCGCGAATGGCTGCCTGCGCGATGGTCTCGCCCGCATCCACTGCACCCGCCGGAATCTCCCAGCCCCACGTGTCGGTGATGAATCGGTGCCGATACAACAACAGCACCTGATCGTCGGCAACGATGATGGTCCCCGCGGCAGGGCGCGGTAGACGTACCACGTGATGATCGATTTCGGTGCCATCAGGCAGCAACACGTCACTGGTGACGAGTTGCAACCAAGGGCACTGGTAGATCTCGGTGTCGCCGCGATTGATCCAACTGCCATCCGGAGTATCAGACATGATGGCTCTCGGCTGGGCGGCGAATCAGCTGGCTGACGCCATGGCCTGCCACACCTTTTCAGCGGTGCAGGGCATGTCGATGTGGCGCACGCCGAGGTGGGCGATGGCGTCGAGGACGGCAGAGTGCACTGCCGGGGTCGACCCGATGGTGCCGGACTCGCCGATTCCCTTCGCGCCCATCGGGTTGACGGGCGTCGGCGTCTCCATGGGGATTCGCTCGATCTGGGGCAAGAGGTCGATCGAAATCATGCCGTAGTCGGCCAGATTGGAAGTGATCGGGTTGCCGTCGGCGTCGTACCGCACCTCTTCCCACAGGGCTTGAGCCGAACCCTGAGCGACACCACCGTGCACCTGGCCACTGATCAGCATCGGGTTGACGATGGTGCCAGCGTCATCACATGCGATGTGGCGGAGGTGGGTGACCTTGCCGGTGTCTCGGTCCACCTCGACCACAGCGACGTGCGAGCCGAACGGATACGTAGCCATGTCGGCCTGGAACACTTGCTCTTCGGTGAGTTCGTCGCCGTCTGCTGCCGCTGCCACGTCGGCCCACGTCTTGGCAAGTGCTGGCGCACCGGCCACGTGGAACGCACCGGTGGAAATGTCTAGCACCACGTCGGCGACGTCGGCTTCGAGCAAGCGAGCAGCAACTGCTTTCGCCTTCTCGGCGAGGCCCTGCGCAGCGACCAACACGGCGGCTCCGCCCTGTTGCAGCGATCGCGAGCCCATGGTGCCGTCGCCGTGGGGTGTGCGGTCGGTGTCGCCCCACACGAGATTGAAGTCGTTCATGTCGATGCCGGTCTGGGCGCTTGCAATACAGGCCCACACCGTTTCGTGACCCTGCCCGTGCGGCGACGTGCCGGTGGAGATGGTGCCGGTGCCGTCTGGGTGCACCTCTACCTTGGCGTGCTCCGCTCGAGCGCCGACGCCGCCTGTGACCTCGACGTACACGCTGACGCCGATGCCCAGCAAGTTCGTGTCTCCGTTGTCGAGGCGTCGCTGCTGTTCGGCGCGCAACTCGTCGTAACCAGCGGCGGCAAGCGCTCGGTTGAGGCTCTCTTCGTAGTCGCCGCAGTCGTAGGTCTGGCCGACAGCGGTGGTGTACGGCGTGTCGAACTTCGGCACGAGGTTCTTGCGGCGGATGGCGACGGTGTCCATGCCGATCTCGCGAGCGAACAAATCCATGGCCCGCTCTGCGGCGGCGGTGGCCTCGGGGCGCCCGGCGCCGCGATAGGCGACCACTGGGTTGGTGTTCGTGACGACCGAATAGCAGTGGGCCTCGATGTTGGGAATGTCGTACACCGCGGCCGCCATGCCCCGGGTGAACAGGGCGCCGAGTACGGTGCCGATTTCGCCCCATCCGCCCGACTCTTGGTGTAGGGCGAGGCGCAGGTGGGTGATGTTGCCGTCGCGCGAGCCGCCAACGGTGATCTGCTGCAACTGTGCACGACCGTGGCCGAGGTTCATCATCGACTCGCTGCGGGTTTCGCGGAACCGGACCGGACGACCGACTTCACGGGCCAGCACACCGAGTAGCAACTCTTCGGAATGGGCGCCGATCTTTGCGCCGAAGCCGCCGCCAACGTCGGGCGTGAGGATTCGCACCTCGGAGGTTTCCACTCCGGCTGCGGCTGCCGTTGGGGCAAGTGCTCCTTGGGCGTGTTGGGTGGACATCCAGACCAGCAAGCGGCCCTCGTGCCATACGGCGGCGCCGGCGCGGGGTTCGAGTGGACATGGCGCGACTCGCTGGTTGAGCACCTTTTCGGTGATGACCACTTCACAGTCGGCGAAGAACTCGGGGCCGGTGTTGAGCGCACCGCCGAACGCCTCCGAGCTGAAAATGATGTTGCTGCCGTTGTCTGGGTAGAGGAGCACGTCGCTGGCTGCTGCTTCCTCGATGTCGATGAGGGCGGGGAGGGGATCGATGTCGATGAACACGGTCTCGGCTGCGTCGAACGCCTGCTCGTAGGTTTCGGCGACGACGGCGACGACGGGCTCGCCCACCCAACGCACACGATCAGAAGCGAGCAGGGTGCGCGCCACGGCCGGGTTGAACGGCGACGGCACGGGTTGCAACCCGAGGTCGGCGGCGGTGAAGACCCCCACGACTCCAGGCATCGACGCGGCTTCACCAACATCGATCGAAGTGATCATCCCGTGCGCCATGGGTGAGCGAGCGAAGACGACGAACGTGGCGCCGTCTAGGCGCGGGTCACGGAAGTCATCCATGTACACCCCGCCGGTGGTCAAAAACCGCGGGTCTTCCTTGCGAAGGACCTTTTCTCCGAGCACACTTCCGGCCACGAATTACCCCAATCGTTGAACGAGCGAACGAGGCTGACTCTACTCAACCAGTCGCCGCCGACTCGGTCCGAACGTCCACTTGCTAGCCGCTGGGCGCCGGAACGGTTGCCGGAGCCGTAGTCGGCGCGGCTGCAGGAACCCCAGGAGTCGCTGGCATGACGGCAGCCGGCGCGGTGGCTGGCGTGGACGCCGCAGGAGGGACGGCGACCGGCGCCACGGTTTTCAACGCGACAATGCTGCTCACCAGGTCATATGGCCAGCCGATCGGCAACACCGTAGGGACGACGTTGGTGTCGACGATAGAGGCGCGCTGCTCGCCTTCTTCCACGTACCCCAACTCTTCCCTGGCCGCTTCCCGGATGCCGTCATCGCTGCGTAGTCGCGCCACCTCAGCTTCCAGATCGGCGTTGACCGCCTGCAGCTTGGTGAGCTGATCGTTGCGTTCCGCCATCGTTTCGTCTTGGCCGAGATAGGTACGCACCGGGATACCGAACAACGCGGCCGCGAACGCACCCGCTACGGCGAGCGCGGCGACACCGAGAAAGATCGTTCCCCGACGACTCCGGTTCAGTCGACGTTCTTCGCTGATTGCTCCGTCGAGGGAGATCTGGCGAGTGATGTCGCCGATCCGTGAACGGCCCTTGTCAGACGACCGAAACGGTCGTCTCGGCTTGGGCACGCTGGTGCTGGAACTCCTGTTCACGCCGTAAGTCTGGCAGCCGGTCGACCGTTGCCAGCGGCATGGTGGCGTCTAGCGATGGTGCCCACGTTGCTCGGATCAGCGGCGTGCGAGTGCCTCGCGCCCGCGAAATTCAGCCGACTCGCCCAACTCGGCTTCGATGCGCAGCAGCTGGTTGTACTTGGCCACTCGGTCAGAACGCGCCGGCGCGCCCGTCTTGATCTGTCCGCAGTTGGTGGCGACGGCGAGATCGGCGATGGTGAAATCTTCTGTCTCGCCCGAACGATGGGACATGACGGCGGTATAGCTGTGCCGCTTGGCCAGCTCGACCGTATCGAGTGTTTCCGTGAGGGTGCCGATCTGATTCACCTTGACGAGTATCGAGTTTGCGGTTCTGCGGTCGATACCCATCTGCAACCGGCGCGTGTTCGTGACGAACAGGTCATCCCCCACGAGCTGGCAGCGATCGCCGATCGACGCAGTGAGCGCAGCCCAGCCATCCCAGTCGTCTTCCTGCATGCCGTCTTCGATCGAGACGATCGGGTAGGTGTCGACCAGGCGGGTCCAATACTCCGTCAGCTCGGCAGCGGACAGCACGCGTCCTTCGCCGTCGAGGTGGTACGCGCCGTCTCGATACAGTTCGCTGACCGCCGGGTCGAGAGCGATGGCGATGTCTTCGCCTGCCACGAACCCGGCAGCTTCCACGGCCTCGAGCAGCAACACGATTGCCTCTTCGTTGGAAGCCAAGTTGGGAGCGAAACCGCCCTCGTCGCCCACAGCAGTGGCGAGGCCTTTGTCGTGCAGGATCTTCTTGAGCACGTGGTACGTCTGGGTTCCCCAGCGCAGGGCCTCGCGGAATGACGGGGCACCGACGGGCATGATCATGAACTCTTGGAAGTCGACCGAGTTGTCTGCGTGCACGCCGCCGTTGAGAACGTTCATCATGGGCACTGGCAAGACATGGGCGTTGGCGCCACCGACGTAGCGGTACAGCGGCATGCCCATTTCGGCGGCGGCTGCTTTTGCGACCGCCAGGCTGGTGCCGAGCATCGCGTTGGCCCCGAGGCGGGCTTTGTTGTCGGTACCGTCGAGGTCGAGCAACATCCGGTCGATGGTGCGCTGGTCGAACGCATCGAGATCGCTGAGCACGTCGGCGATCTCGGTGTTGACGAAGTTCACTGCGGTCTGGACACCTTTGCCGAGGTACCGGTCGCCGCCATCGCGCAGTTCCACCGCCTCGTGTTCACCGGTTGACGCGCCACTGGGAACGGCCGCACGGCCCATCGCTCCGGAATCGAGCATGACTTCCACTTCAACCGTGGGGTTCCCGCGTGAGTCGAGAATTTCGCGGCCTAGCACAAACACGATGTCGCTCATAGAGTCGCAACCGTATCGAACCGGGTGGGCCCGCCGTATATACGCACCGGCCACAACGTGTTCGGGTGGTCCACATTCGGGTGGTCCACAGCGGTGCGGGCCGGCTGGAGATTTGGGCATGGCATTCAAGGAGACGCCAGTCTGCGACGATGGATGACCGTGGATGCCTCCGATTCATCGCGCCCTGCCCCGGGCCTCAGTCCCGAAGATGCGGTCATGACCCCTGGCCAGCGCCGGAGCAAGGCGGCCACCACCTCCGAGCACGTGGGCGAACCCCACTCGCTGCGGGAACGGTTGGGTGGAGAGCGCAAACCGAGGCACGCCACGCCGGTCGAACCGTTCGGGTTCGTCGAGATCTTCCGCGCCTTGTATGCGATTGGTCTCTCGGTGCTGTGTTTGCTCACGTTGGGCGGAGCCATTTTGATGTTGCTGGCGTGGCAGCAGGATGAGTCGTCCGGGTTACTGACTTCCCAGGTCGACCGGTTGTGGGATCTGTTCGAACTCCTTGCAGAGATCGAACGTGTCGTGGCATTCGCGGCGTTGGCGTTTGCGGTGGTATGGATTTTCGTCGCAACGGTGAATCTCAAGCGGGCAACGGGCAAAGGGCTGAACCCGCTGGTCGCGACGGCGAGCCTGCTGATCGGTGTTGGCATGATGTGGTTCGTTGGCGATCAGATCGTGTCCGAGGCCGACGACAACCTCACCAAGGCGGGGGGAATCGCCTTACAGGCCGTCTTCCTGATGATTCCGCTGTTGGCACTTGAACGAGTTGCCACTGCTGCCGAGGCCAAACATCAATCGATTCGATTCTCGTTCGTCTTGGCGGCTGCCTACCTTGCGCTGCTGCAGTCGTTGGGTGCGCTCTCCACAATCGATCGCACCACAGAAATTCACGGTTGGGGGCGAACCGGGGCCAACCTCGTGATCGTCGTGCTCGTTCAGGCCCTGGGCGCCTTGGCGGCCAACGAAGCCGGTCGCGCCATCGAGGACGCGACCCGGAATCGGTACGACATTCGCCACCGGTTCGGCGAATCGTTGCTGGCGTCGATCTGACCGAGCGTCACTGGTTGGTCTCGCGCCTCGTTGCCTCGTTGCGTTTTACTTCGTCCCATAGTGCATCGAGGGTGACGAGGTCGGCACCGACCAGGTCGATGTTGCGTTCGGCGGCGAGTTTTTCCACCGCTTCGAAACGGCGTCGGAACTTGTTGGTTGCAGCTCGCAGCGCTGCCTCGGCGTCGACGCCGAGATGGCGAGCAACGTTGACCACGGCGAACAGCAGGTCGCCAGTTTCGTCGATGATGTCGTCAGGATCCCCGGAGGTGGCGGCGACCATGAGTTCGTCAGTCTCTTCGGCGATCTTGGGCAGAGCACCGTGGACGTCTGGCCAGTCGAATCCGACTTTGGCCGCCTTCTTCTGCACCTTGTTGGCGTAGGCGAGCGACGGCATCGACACGGGTATGCCTTCGAAGATCGATGTGCGTCCCTTCTCGGCACGCTTGATGGCGTCCCAGTTCGTCAGCACTTCCTCGCTGTCGCCCACGGTGAGGTCACCGAACACGTGTGGGTGGCGCCGAACCAGCTTGTCGTAGATGCCGGTGGTGATGTCAGCGATCGTGAAGCGGCCTTCCTGCTCGGCGATCGTGGCGTGGAACTCGATCTGATACAGCAAGTCGCCAAGTTCTTCGATGAGATGTTCGTCGGTGTCAGGGTCGTCGGCGTCGAGCGCAGCGAGGGCGTCGACCACCTCGTACGTTTCTTCCAGCAAGTACGGCACGAGCGAACTATGCGTCTGCTCGATGTCCCACGGGCACTGTTCGCGCAAGGTGCGAGCCAGCTGATGGAAACGCTGATACCCCGCAGCCACGGGCACGCCGAGCGACGGGATGTAGAGCGAGGTGAGATGGTCGGCCGCGACGACACGATCCATCTCGGCCCATGTGGTGTGCACCACCACCTCGTCTTGAGTGCCGAGCGAGCACAACAGCACCACCGGCGTCTCGCTCAGGCCGCCAAGATGTGCGCCAAGATGTGCGCCAAGATGTGCGCCAGGGTGTCCAGGCGTGTCGTCACCGTCGTCGACTGCCAACTTGATGTCGGACAGCACCCAGTTGGCATGCGTGTGCGCCACCAACATGGGCCCACGTTCGCCTGCGGCAGCGATCGAGAACTCGTGGCCGTCGACGAGACGCACTCCTGCTTCCACGGGATCGATGCCGAGCCTGGCCCAGCACAGGTCGAGAAATGACATGGCCGGAACCAGTTCTACGGCGACCCGCTGATCGTTGCGCAGGGTGGCGACCGACCGTTCCAACACCAGCGGCGACCCCGGTACCGCGTACAGCACCTCTCCGTGTTCGATTGCCGCACTGACCAATACTTCGGCAATCTCCGAATACACGTCGGCGAATTGGTCGGCCCGTTCGTAAATCTCGTCGAACGACCGTGCGTCGCCGACCAGGTGGGCCGATGGATGGCGCGACGTTCGCAGGAATCGTGGCGTGATGCGTGTGATCGCGTCGAGCGTCTCGTTGGTGACGTGACGGTCGCCACCGGGGCCGAGGCCGATGCAGACAACGGTGGGCCGGTCGGGGAGCGGCACGTCAGCCAAGCGGAACGAGGCCGAGCGAACCGTCGAACGATCCGAAACGCGGATCGACATAGACGTCGTACTGTCGTGCGAGAAAGTCGAATCTCGTGGGCACCGACGTGATAATCGGGTCGAGTTCGCCCGGTTCGAGTTCTTCCCAAGGGCGGAGGCGAACGAGCACGTACACCTCGCCCACGTTGAATGGCTCGGCCACTTCGCCGATCTCCGCCTCGAAGGCGGCGGTCACCAGTTCCGGAACCTCTTGAAACTGATTGACGAAGTTGCGAGAGTCGTCGCACGGGATGACTCCACCGGTCGCCGCAGTGGCTGTGTCGATCGAGTTGGCCGCTGCGGCCTCGGCGAAGGTGGTTGCGCCCTCGGCGATTTGAGCAGCGATGTCGTCGGCCAGCTCGGCACTGTCGACAATGATGTAGCTCGGGCAGATGATGCTGCTGTCGACAGGACCTCGCTCGTACTCGGCGCGAGCCTGCTCGTCACTGATCGGTGGTGCAGGTTGCTGTTGCCACAGAGCGGCCGACTCGTTGAAGTTCGCCGCTATCGCCATGCTCGACAGCTCGGTCGATGGCGCCGGCATCTCGATGCCGGTGGCGGCGAGGTCGTCGCGCACGATTTGGTCGACGATCCAGTTCCGGATGATGTCGGTGGCGTCGTCGGGGCGGGAACCGTCGTTGATGGGTGCAAAGGTTGCTTCGTCGCCCTCGACGCTGCGCAGAATTTCCGAGAAGTCGTCGCTGGTGAGCTCTGTGTCGTTCACCCTGGCGACCAGGTTGTCGTCGGAGAACGTGGCGCACGCCGACAACGACCCGAGCGAAGCAACAGCTACGGCGAGTAGAACGAGGCGTCGAGTCGGCAGGCGATTCACGTCGCACAACCTACCCAGCGACGGGTGAGAGTCAGGCAACACCGTTCGATCATGGCGGTGACGATCTAGATCTCCGTCGGGATGAGTTCGTCGAGAAATCCCACCAGGAACGCGGCGGCATCGCGTCCGCGGGGGAGCGGTACCACGAGTTGTTCCAAGTCTTCTTTGTAAATCGCACCCTTCGACATTCGTTTCAAACGGATGGTGTGCGACAGCTTGAGTTCCACGGGAGACAGCCGGGCATCGTTCGACGTGATCTGTAGGTCGGTCAGGCCGAGGCGATGGCACTCGGCACGAAGGCGGCCAACCATGAGTAGCGCCTCAGCAGGCGCCGGCAACGGGCCGAACCGGTCTTCCCACTCCACGCGAATGTCGTCGACCTCCGAGTTGGACGTGACGGCGGCGAGGCGGCGGTAGGCCTCGAGCCGAGACTCTTCCTTTTCGACGTACTCGGTCGGCAGGTGGGCATCGGTGGGGATGTCGAGCTTGAGTTCATTCGGTTTGGCGATCGGTTCACCCTTCATCTCTGCTACTGCCTCGGTCACCATCTGGCAGTACAGGTCGTACCCGACGGCGGCGATGTGGCCCGATTGTGCCTGGCCGAGCAGGTTGCCGGCGCCGCGAATCTCAAGGTCGCGCATGGCGATCTTGAACCCTGAACCCAGTTCTGTCGCCTCACCGATCGCCTTCAATCGTTCGTATGCCTCTTCGGTCAGCACCTTGTCGCGTGGGTGGAACAGGTATGCGTACGCACGTGATCCGCTGCGCCCGACGCGCCCTCGCAGCTGATGCATCTGGCCTAAACCGAGGAGGTCGGCTCGTTCCACGACCAGTGTGTTCACGGTGGGCATGTCGATGCCCGACTCGATGATGGTGGTGCAGGCGAGCACGTCGTACTTCCCTTCCGAGAAGTCGATGACGACCTGTTCGAGTGTGCCTTCGTCCATACGGCCGTGAGCGACCGCAATCCGTGCTTCCGGCACGAGTTGCCTCAGCCGGGCGGCAGCGGTGTCGATGGACTGCACCCGGTTGTGCACCCAGAACACCTGACCTTCGCGTAGCAACTCACGTCGAATCGCTTCGATGGCCACACGTTCGTCGTATTCGCCGACGTAGGTGAGAATCGGTTGGCGGTCCGCAGGAGGGGTCTGCAGCAGCGACAGATCGCGGATGCCCACCAGCGACATTTCGAGCGTGCGCGGGATCGGCGTCGCCGACAACGTGAGCACGTCGACGTTGACCTTGAGCTTCTTCATCTGCTCCTTGTGTTGCACGCCGAAGCGCTGCTCTTCGTCGACGACGAGGAGCCCGAGATCTTTGAAGTTGATGTCGGCTGCGAGTAATCGATGCGTGCCGATGACGCAGTCGACCTCGCCGGTCTTCAACCCCACCATGACCTCTTTGGCTTGCTTGGCCGTGAGGAATCGGGAGAGTACCTCGACTCGTATGGGGTATCCGGCGAACCGGTCGGCGAACGTGTTGCCGTGCTGGTTGGCGAGCAGCGTGGTGGGCGCCAGAACAGCAACCTGCTTGCCGTCTTGGATGGCCTTGAACGCTGCGCGAATGGCGATTTCGGTCTTGCCGAAGCCCACGTCGCCGCACACCAATCGATCCATCGGATACGCCCGCTGCATGTCGTCTTTGATGGCGTCGATCGCCGTTTGCTGATCGGGTGTCTCCACGTAGGGAAACGCGTCTTCCATCTCGCGCTGCCATGGGGTGTCGTGGCCGAACGCGTGGCCCTCGGCGTTCACCCGCTTCTGGTAGAGCACCACGAGCTCCTGCGCGATTTCGCGGACGGCAGAACGCACTTTGCCCTTCGACTTTGCGAAGTCACTGCCTCCCAGGCGATGCAGTACCGGTGTTTCGCCGCCGACGTATTGGCGCAAGGTGTCGATCTGGTCCGATGGCACATAGAGCTTGTCGCCGCCCTTATAGCCCACCAGGAGGTAGTCGCGCTCGACGCCGCCGATCGACCGCTTCACCATTCCTTCGTATTTGCCCACGCCGTGCTGATGGTGCACGACGTAGTTGCCGGACTTCAGGTCCTCGAACGCGGTGGTGCCCTGTCGGCGGGTCTTGGCCTTGCGGTGGGCCCGCCGTCTGCCCGTGAGATCGGACTCTGCGATGACGGCCAGCTTGCCGTTGGGGATCAGACAGCCGCGATGGAGCGGTGCGATCACGATGCGGCCCCCGGGCTTCGCGATGTCGATCGTCGACGTCGCTTTCAACACGGGAAAGTCGAGACCGTGCTCCATCAGGATCTCGTGCAGCCGCGCGCCAGATCCTGAACCGTCTGCGGCCACGGTGACGGTGTAACCCTGGCCGATCAGCTGCGTCAGTCGGGCCGCCAGCCCGGCACCGTCGCCGCCCACCGGTCCCCAGCCAGACGCCTGGACCACAATGGTGTCTGGAGAATCAGGCGCGGAGTCGATCGTCCAGAAGCCGCCAGTTGCGGCGGTGCCGGAGAGCAGGTCATCTGGGTCTGCGTGGAGGCGCGGAAACTCTTTGTCGGGGTCCCGGGCCCACGTCGACGCGAGAGCCCGGGCGAGGTCCGCCTCCTCGGCCAGCAGATCTGCAGCCCGGTCGCGCATCCGACGCGGCTCGATCAGCAACACCTTGGCCGTGCTGGGCAGCACGTCGGTGAGCAAGGTCCGTCCGGTCACGAGCCAGGGGACCCATGACTCCATGCCCTCGAAGTGGGTGCCCTCTGCCAGGCGCTCCCATTGCTCGCGTCCCCATGGTTCGGTGCCGACGAGCTCGCGAGCTCGGCTCCGAACCTGGTCACTCGACAGCAGTTCGCGCGCTGGAAAGATGCGTGCCTCGGTGAGGTCGGCAATGGAACGCTGGTCGTTCACGCCGAAGGTCGTGAGCCTGTCGACCTCGTCTCCCCACAGGTCGATGCGAATCGGAGCCTCAGCGGTGGACGGAAAGACGTCGACGATGGCACCGCGCCGTGCGAACTCACCGCGATGCTCCACCAGCTCTTCTCGGCGATAACCGAACTCCACCAGCTGCTCAGACAAGCGATCGGGATCGACGATTGCGGCTGGCCGAACGGTGATGGGTTCGACGTCAGTCGAGCCGGGGCCGAGCTGTTGCAGCAGGGCGCGAATGCCGGCGACCACGATCTTGGGTCGCACCGCTGCATCGGGTTGCCGAAGGCGCCAGAGCACCTCCATGCGTTGCCCCATCGTTTCCACCCCAGGGCTCACTCGTTCGAACGGAAGCGTCTCCCAGGCGGTGAAGTGAGCCACTTGATCAGCGGCGACGTATTGGCACAGGTCGTCGTAGAGCTGTCCTGCCATGGC
The DNA here is from genome assembly GCA_038203385.1 of Acidimicrobiales bacterium. Classification (GTDB taxonomy): domain Bacteria; phylum Actinomycetota; class Acidimicrobiia; order Acidimicrobiales; family Ilumatobacteraceae; genus Ilumatobacter. The sequence continues at coordinate 12,249 of JBBREA010000044.1, forward strand.
ACCGGTTGGGCAGGCAACGATGAGAGGGCGGCGATCACTGAGGTGGGCCAGGGCCGCAATCGAGATGGGCCGAGCGACATCGTTGATCGCGAGGCGCGCCGCAGGATCGCTGAGAGCGCGGGTCAGCCCGGGCTCGTTCCGCAGCAAAGGAGGCAACGCCCTCAGATCCACAAGCGACTCCACCGATCTATGTCGCGTTCTGGGGCGCCATTCACCAGAAACCGCGACTCGGTGGCTTGGGAATCAGCGGGCATGGAAATCTCGCATGGCGGCATCGATTCCCTCGCGGATGATCGCTTCCACTGCGTCAGCCGCCACCGCAATCGAGACGTCGAGAAGATCTCGCTCGCGGCTCGGAATTCGTGACAGCACATGGCTGGCACCTCGATCCTTGTCTGGCGGCTTGCCGATGCCGATACGCACTCGCAGGAACTCCTGTGACTTGAGGTGAGCAGTGATGCTCCTCAGGCCATTGTTGCCAGCCAGGCCGCCGCCTGCTTTGAGACGAACTGCACCGGGTTCCAAGTCGAGTTCGTCGTGCACGACGATGATGCGTGTCGGATCCTCGATGCTGTAGCGGCGAACCAGACTCGATGCGGCCTGCCCCGATTCGTTCATGAACGTGATGGGAAAGGACAGCACTACTCGAGACGTCCCGAATCGGGATTCGCCGACCAGAGCCTGGTCGCGGCCCGCTTTGAGATTGGTGTCGTGCCGACTGGCCAGGAGGTCGACGCACTCTTTGCCTACGTTGTGGCGCGTGCGCTCGTACTTGCTGCCTGGGTTGCCCAGCCCGATGACCAGCCACTCGAACGGGGTGCCCTTGGACGGACGCCGGTCGAACAGACCCATGAGAAAAGCGGTGCGATTACAGCGACGGGAACCGGCGCGTACGCGCCGGTCAGTCGCTCTCGGCGGCGTCGGCAGCAGCTTCGCCACCGTCTGCCGTTTCGGCGTCGCCATCTTCGGCAGTCTCGCCCTCGGCGGCTTCGCCTTCGACGGCTTCGACTTCCTCTTCGGCGATCGGGCCGACGACGGTGACGACCGGCACGTCGGGATCAGCCGTGGGGACCACGCCGTCGGGCATTTCGACGTCGGCAATGGTGATGACGGTGTCGAGCGTGAAGTCGGTGATGTCGATGACGAACTCGTCGGGGATGAGCCTCGGTGTGGTGATGACCTCGATGTCGTTGAGGGTGAGGTCGACGAAACCGCCCGCACTCATGACCACCTTCGACTCGCCCTCGAGGCGAACAGGGATCGACACGGTGATGTCTTCTTTCAGGTTGATCTGAATGAAGTCGACATGCTGCACGGTGCGCTTCACCGGGTGGCGCTGCATGTCTTTGACGATGGCGGGGTACACCTTGCCGTCGACAGTGAGGTCGAGCACAGTGTTGGTTCCTGCCGGGCCAGACAGTGCAAGGCGAAGATCGCGGCGGGCCACCGAAATCTGCAGAGGCTGCATGCCCTGGCCGTACACGACGGCAGGGATGACGTCGCTAGCGACTAGGCGGCGCGAACTGGCGCTACCGGTGGTGCGGCCAGTTTCGGCGATGAGAACGGTGTCAGACATGACGGATCAGCCTCGAATAGATCGTTGTGAACAGCGTGCCAGACTACCGGCGGGTTGGCCCCGCCCCACCCGATGGGCGCGAGGCAATGTGATGGGGTAACAGTCAGGCCAGGTTCTCGCCGCCGAAGATTTCACTCACGCTGGTGTCGTCGAACACTGCCGACAGCGCCTCGGCGATGATCGGTGCCACCGAGAGCACTTCGATCTGAGGAATCTGTTTCTCGGCCGGCAGCGGCAACGTGTTGGTGAGGATCACCTTCGACAGCGACGAGTTCTTCAACCGATCGACGGCGGGGCCCGACAACACGCCGTGTGTGGCCATTGCCCACACCTCGGTGGCGCCCCGAGCTATCAGGATCTCGGCGGCGGCGCAAATGGTGCCACCAGAGTCGATCATGTCGTCGGTGATGATGCACAGGCGACCTGCCACATCGCCGATGACCTCTTTGGCTTCGACCACGTTGGCGGTGCCTTTGGGACGACGTTTGTAGATGAATGCGATGTCGGCGTCGCAATCGCTGAGATGTTGCGCCAGACGCTCGGCGACCTTGATGCGTCCTGCATCGGGTGAGACGATCACGGGAGCGCTTGGAGCCTGCGACCGGATGTACTTCTCAAGCACCGGTATGGCCGTGAGATGGTCCACCGGACCTTCGAAGAAACCCTGGATCTGACCCGCATGGAGGTCGATGGAGATCATGCGCTTGGCCCCGGCAGCCTTGAACATATCAGCCAGCAGTCGGGCGGTGATCGGTTCACGGCCCTCAGCCTTGCGGTCCTGGCGGGCGTAGCCGTAGAACGGGCAGACTGCCGTGATTCTCTTGGCCGAAGCTCGATATGCAGCGTCGACCATGGTGAGTTGCTCCATGATGGAATCGTTGATCGACCTGCCATCGACGCCGTAGTGCGTCTGCATGATGAACACATCGGCGCCGCGCACGCTCTCTGCGAAACGAGGACGAATCTCACCGTTGGCGAACTCGACGATGTTGGGATCGCCAAGCTCTTGCCCAAGAAAACCTGCCACCTCGATCGCGAGCTCGGGATGGGTGCGCCCCGAATAGAGGGCGAGCTTCTTGGTCGTGACCTTCTCCATGGGCCCTCCTGGGGCGTGATGTTCGTAGTTCTGGTGTGGTGTGCCGCGCTCGGGTGGTAGCTGTCGAGTGACAGTTATCCGGCGACGGCAGCAGTGTAGAACGAACCGGTGATCTCGCCTGCAGGCACGGACGAACCGGCGGGCAGGTGTGCGAAGGGGCCGACCACGGCACCTTCTCCCACCTCGGCATCGACCCCGGAGGATTGGCGAACAATCGTAGCCGCGCCGACCGAACAGGAATCGAGTTGCGTGTTCGGCCCAAGATCACAGCCGTTGCCGATTTTGGTGTCACCCTGCAGCAGTGTTCCGGGGTAGATCGTGATGTCGTGACCCAACGTGACCGTGACGTCGATGAAGGTCTGCCGAGGGTCGAGCATGGTCACACCGTTCAGTAGCCAGTGGCGGTTGGTGCGGTTGCGGAACTCGCGCTCGGCCAGGGCCAGTTGCCAGCGATCGTTGACGCCTTGTGTTTCGGTGTCTGACGCACGAACCACGCCCACCCGGTGGCCCATGGCGGCGAGTCCCTCGACCACGTCGGTGAGATACAACTCGCATTGGGAGTTGTCGGTGGTGAGGTTGCGCAACGCCGGGCCGAACAGGTCTCGGCGGAAGACGTAGATGCTGGTACAGATCTCGTCGATGGCGAGCGTCTCGGGATCAGCGTCGCGCTGCTCGACCACTCGGAGCACACGACCGTCCGCGTGGCGCACGATTCGTCCGTAGCCGGTTGGGTCGGCGACGCGGCTGGTGAGCAAGGTTGCGGCGTTCGAGTTGGCGATGTGCGTCGCCACCAACTCGTCGAGGGTGTCGGCGTTGAGGAGTGGCGTGTCACCAGGCAACACGACCACATGGGCGTCGTCGTCGTAATCGTCGCCGCCGATCGCGAGCATGCCGCAGGCGGCGGCGTCGCCGGTGCCGTGCTGGTTGGCCTGCTCGGCGAACACCACGTTCGCCCAGGCCGGCGCGAGCTCTTGTACCTTCTTGGTGACTTGTTCGGCACCGTGGCCCACCACGACAGCAGTCTGTTCTGGCCGCAGCTTCTCGAGGGCGTGAATGACGTGCATCACCATGGGCCTGCCGCAGATGCGGTGGAGCGGTTTGGGTCGGTCGGACCGCATACGAGTGCCGGCGCCCGCAGCCAACACGATGGCTGAGATCGTCATGCCCGCTGGCCGACTTCGGCGACGTTGCACGTGTTCATTGTTCCGGGGAGAGGATTCGAACCCCTATATACGGCACCAAAAACCGCTGTCCTACCATTGAACGACCCCGGACGGTGCCCACACGGTAGCGCGCCGAAACCCGGGTTCAAGGTGTGCCACGCGTCATCTTCACCGATAGCGTGCTCCGTCTTATGGGTTCGTTGGTCAAGAAGCGTCGCAAGCGCATGCGCAAGAAGAAGCACAAGAAATTGCTCCGTCGGACCCGTCACCAACGTCGTAAATAACGCTTGAATAATTCCTGACCAAGGCAAACAAATCGTGCCATGCACGTCACGTTTTACTCGGTCAAAAGGTGTGACGGTGTGGTGGTGACGACCACGACTTTGGCGCCCTCGTTGCTCACTGCGGCGAGGGCGTTGTCATGTACGCCGTCTACGAACCACGTGGCTCCGCTCCCCGCAAGCACTGGTGCTTGGCCCGTTGCGTTGGCGATGTTGTCGCGCCACCAGGCGAGCCGGGGCTCTACGGTGATCGCCGCTGGTTCGAGGTCGTTCACTCCCGAAGCGGTCGGTCCACCCAGGGCATCCCACGCGGCATAGACCACAGGAGTGCTCACGGCGAGAGGCGGGATGATCAGCGTGAACGAACGTGCGACCGCCGGGAGTGGCTCGATCAGTTCTCCGATGCCACGCACTCGGGCTCGGCCTCCGGCGAGGCAGAACGGGACGTCGGCGCCGATCGTCGCTGCGCCGACCAAGTCGCGATAGCCCGCCCACCGCAACACCGCCGCGGCATTCGACGAGCCGCCGCCCAAGCCGCCTCCGTGTGGGATCCGTTTGTCGACGTGGATGTCGGCCCACCGGTTCGCTAGGCGTAGCGACCGGGAGATCAAGTTGGTGTGGTCGAGTGGCATGCCGGTGCTGTACGGCCCGGCTGCCGTGAGCGTCGACCCCGTCTCTGTTCCCGTCTCGGTGATCGTCAGCGTGTCGTGGAGCGACAGCGTCACCATCTCGGCATCGATGAGGTGATATCCGTCTGATCGAACACCCGTGACCCGGAGGCTCAGTGTGAGTTTCGCAGGAGCGACGACACTGACCTTGGCCGCCTCCACCGTCATGCTCCGGTTGCAGCGGCCGCCAGCCGCAGCCACTGGTCGAGGCCGAGCTGCTCGGGTCGATCCTCCGGTGCTACCTCTGCGGCAGCGAACTGCTCAACGGTGACGTCGCCGGCCAACGAACGCCGCAGCATCTTCCGTCTTTGCCCGAACGCGGTGCGCACGAGCGTAAAGAGTCGGTCGCGATTCACGTCACCGACTAGTGCAGCATGAGTTGCAGCATCGTGGCGTTCGATGCGAACCAGCGCCGACTCCACCTTCGGGCGAGGGACGAACACCGATGCTGGCACCGTGGCCGCCATGCGGGCAGTGCCCCAATAGGCCACCTTCACGCTGACCGCGCCATAGAGCTTCGACCCCGGCGGAGCGGCGAAGCGCTCGGCCACCTCGCGTTGCACCATCACCAGCATGGAGGTGATGGCGGGCACGCCGTCGAGCAGGTCGCATACCAACGGCGTCGCGATGTTGTACGGCAGGTTCGCCACCAAGGTCCAACGATCGCCGCCGGAAAGCAGCGCATCCCAGTCGACGGTGGTGGCGTCTGCCTCCACCACCGAAACGTTCGACACCTCGGCTACCACCTCGCGCAGAACGGGAACGATGCCCCGGTCCACCTCCACGGCAGTGACGAACGCGCCAGTTTCGGCGAGCGCCAGCGTCAACGATCCGAGGCCAGCCCCGATCTCCACGACGCGATCGCCGGGACCTACTTGCGCGAGATGAGCGATCCGGCGAACCGTGTTCGGGTCGGCGACGAAATTCTGGCCGAGGTCGCGACGCGGTGCGAGGTGCTCACCGAGAAGTTCGTGGATCCGGGTCCGCGAGTGCGTCACAGCTCTGGGTGCTACCAGTTGACTTCGACGTGCACCGGGGCGTCGGTCAGGTCGGCGATGAGCACGAACGATCCTGAGGACAGCATCACCTCGTGCGGTTGCTCGAGGTTGATCAATGTGTTCAGACATTGGACGCTGCGACTGTTGTCGAGGTTGGTAACGGTGACGCGCACGCCGTTTGGCGCAATCAGTACTCGGCATTCGCTGGCTGCCTCGATGTCGTACGAGAATGATGCAAGCCCGGCGTTGACCTCTTGCGGTCGCGGGATCGCAATGGTGGGCGGGTCGGCGGTGTTCGGAACCACGGTGCCCTGGAGGTACCCGACGCTGATGGTGCCCAGTGGGTCGGTGCCATCGCTCGCTTCACTGGTCTGACTGCTGGTGGGCACCGATGCCGCAACCGAGGTGGCATCGGGGACGGTGCCGACCATCGTCACCACCGGGGAGGCTTCGGTCTCGTTGGTGTTGCGGTTCAACAGGAATGCGCCGGGTACCAGGATGAACGTAATTGCGATTGCAATGAGGAGGCGTCGGCGCTGGGCGAAATCGGGATCCATGACAAGTTGCTCACTGCACTGCGAGGTAGCCGCGTCAGGCTATCCGGGCAGTCAGCGAAGCCCCCGTCACCAACACCTGACGATTGGGGTCAGGTGTTGGTGTTAGAGGTTGAAGGTGGCTTTGCCGTTTGTTGCGGTGGCGTTGGCGATCACTGATGCTGGGACGTTGCGTCGGTCGGCGATGAACCGTCCGACGTCGGCGACCCACGCCGGTTGGTTGGTCTTGCCGCGGTGGGGCACAGGAGCCAGGTAGGGAGCGTCGGTTTCCACCAGCATGCGGTCGAGTGGCGTCAGCATCATGGCCGCTTGCAGCTCGGTGGCTGTTTTGAACGTGACGATTCCCGAAAAGCTCAGCACACCTCCGATGTCGAGACACCGGCGAGCCTCGTCGGGACCGCCGGTGAAGCAGTGGAAGATCGTTCGGTCAGGGGTTCCCTCTGCCTGGAGCACGTCGAACGTCTCGTCCCATGCATCTCGGGTATGAATCACGAGCGGCAACTGGCGCTGGTGAGCGATCTGGATCTGGGCGGCAAACGCAAGGCGCTGTGCATCTCGTGGCGAATGCTCGTAGTAGTAGTCGAGGCCAGCTTCGCCCACGGCAACGATGCCCGGTGTGTCGAACAAGTCGACGATGGTGTCTATGCCATTGGCTGCGTCATGGGGGTGCAAGCCGACGGTGGCGTACACATCGGCATGGGTGGCCGCCACCGCGATCGCTGCCTCGCTGGTTACACGATCGCATCCCACGGTGATCATCGTCGCCACACCGGCGGCACGGGCGGCCCGCACCGCCTCCGCGGCGCCACCGGGTATGCGCTCGTCATGCACATGGCAATGCGAGTCGAACCAGTGGTAAGCGACGTCAGAGGTATCCACGTCAGCTGGGGATTCGTGGGAACAGCGACTCGCCTTTGGTCACCACGCGGCTTCCGGGATAGCCACCCCAAGCGGCGGCGGCCGGGAGGCGTTGGCCGCTGATGTCGTCGGTGAAACCGATGCGTTGCCACACCTCCTGGGCGGTAGCTGGCATGGCCGGGTAGGCGAGCACGGCCACGATTCGCAAGGCCTCGAGTGCGTTGCCCATCACAGCATCGACCTCGGCCCCTGGTTCCATCTTCCACGGCTCGTTGTCTTCGAGGTACGCGTTGGTGGCGCGAATGAGCGCCCACGTGGCATCGAGGGCTTTTGACGGTGCGATGTTCTCCCACGAAGCGAGCGCACCTTCGTACGCCGCCGCGGCAGCGTCGACGAGCGGGTTGTCGGCAGTGGGGGAGGAGCCGATTCCATCACACTTCTTGGTGACCACCGTGGCCACTCGTGCCAACAGATTGCCGAGGTTGTTTGCGAGGTCAGAGTTGTAACGCGAAACGAGGCCTTCGAACGTGAAGTCGCCATCGGAACCGTATGGCGTTTCGGCGAGCACGTAGTAACGAAAGCCGTCGACGCCGACCGTCTCGATCAAGTCGAGCGGGTTGACCGCATTGCCCCCGGACTTGGCCATCTTCTCGCCGCCCGACAGCAGCCACCCGCCCACACCGAAACCGGCTGGCGGCTCGATGCCTGCAGACATCAGCATCGCCGGCCAATAGACGCAGTGGAACCGGATGATGTCTTTCCCGATGAGGTGGATGGCTGGCCACCAATCGGTGTAGTCCGCCTCGGGATCGCCGAAGCCGGCTGCGGTGAGGTAGTTGGTCAGAGCGTCGAACCAAACATAGGTGACGTGCGCAGGGTCCCAGGGCAGCCGGATGCCCCAATCGAGGCTCGTGCGGCTGATGGAAAAGTCGCGCAGACCGGACTTGATCAGACCGATCGGCTCGTTGGCTCGCTGCTCGGGCTTGATGAGGCCGGGGTTGGCGGCATACCAATCGAGCAATCGCTGCTCGAATCTACTGAGGCGGAAGAAGTAGTTCTCTTCGGTGTAGGTGTCGACCGGCCGTTTGTGGATGGGGCACAGACCGCCTTCGATCAGTTCGTCGTCGGTGTAGTACTCCTCGCATGCCACGCAGTACTTGCCGCTGTAGGTGTCGAGTTCGATGTCGCCGGCGTCGAAGCAGCGCTGCAGCAGCTCTTCCACGGCGAGTTTGTGACGCGGTTCGGTGGTTCGGATGAAGTCGTCGTAGGCAATGTTCAGGCGATCCCATGCGCTGGCGAACTTGGGAGCGATGTCGTCGGTGAACGCCTGGGGAGTCATGCCAACGGCCTCGGCGGCCTGCTGGATCTTCAGCCCGTGTTCGTCGGTTCCGGTGAGGAACTTCACTTCAGCGCCCATGAGGCGATGCCAGCGGGTCAGCGCATCGCCAACGATGGTGGTGTACGCATGCCCGAGGTGGGGCTCGGCATTGACGTAGTAAATAGGTGTTGTCACGTAGACCGAACTCACCCGAGTGACGCTAGCGATCTGCCCTCTCAATATCGTGTCGAGTATGACGGGAGCGTTCGAACGGGCGACAGCGGTGCAGCGTGCGAATGGCGACCGCCCCGACCGCCCTGACCGCTTCGCTGCAGAGATTGCCGATGGTTGGGACATCGCCGGAAACGCCAATGGTGGATATCTGCTGGCCGTCGCGGCACAGGCGGTGGCCGACGAGGACGGCCGCCGACCGCTCACCATCACTGCTCACTATCTGGCGCCGCGCCCCAGGCGTTGCGCGTTCCGCAGCCGGTTCTTGCACGGCGGACTGCTCGTCGAAGACGGCGAGGTCTGGGACACTGCTGGCAACCTGGTGGCGCAGTCGAGTCAACTCGCGTTGATCCCGCGCTGAACGACGGGCAGTTGCGCCGTGCGACTCTCCCTACCTGACCCCACCCAGCCGGCTCGTGGTTCTTCAGGCGGCGCGGCGGCGGGTTGCGCGGCGGGCGCCGAGCTGTAGGCCAGCGGTGAAACTGCCTGCCGCGAGCCCGGCCGAGGCCAGCCCTGTTGCGGTTCGTCGGATGACCGTCTTGGTGCGCTGGCTGAAGATCACGATCGGCCAGCCATGAAGCCGAGCATGGCGTTCGAGTTGGCTGTCGGGGTTGACGGCCACGGGGTGACCGACTGCGCTGAGCATCGGCAGGTCACTCTTGGAGTCGCTGTAGGCATAGCACTGCGACAGTTCGTAACCCTCCCACCTCGCCAGCTCGGTGATGGCTTCCACCTTGCCGGCGCCATAGCAGAACGGGCCGTCGAGCTCGCCGGTATACACGCCATCGACGACCTTCCCGGCGGTACCGATGCCGCCCGTCATGCCAAGCGCTAGGGCTAACGGCTCGACGATCTCCTGCGGCGCCGCCGAAACGATGTACGTAGCGCGACCAGCGTGACGATGGAGGTCTACGAGACGGCGTGCTTCGGGTCGAATCTTGCCGAGCAACGACGGCAACACGATCTCGTTGAGACCGACGAAGTCATCGTTGCGCTGTCCCACGACGAAGCTGAGAATGCGGTCGCGTGCCGCATCGCTCTTGTCGTCGGTGGCGGCACCGAACAGCTTGAACATCGCAGCACCCCCAGCGTCGCGTAAGAGTTCATGCGATGGGATGAGCTTTCGCTTACGGGCTGCGGTGGCGAGGACGAACACCGAAGAACCGGCGATGAGGGTTCGGTCGAGATCGAAGAACGCGGCGCTCGGGCCGGACCCAGCCGCCGCTACGTAATCGCTCATGGCGCGAGGGTACCGAAGTGGGCACAGCCAGTGCACGCACTTGGCTCGGTCGTGTGTCTCAGCTGAGTCGCTTCTCCATGAAGAGGCTGGCGCTGTGGTCGTAGTCGCCGAACGCGCCGCATTCGACGAAGCCCCACCACCGGTACAGGGCGATCGCAGCGGTGAAGTGGCGCGACGTCTCGAGCCGCAGGGTGCCGACGCCTCGGGCTCGGGCGGCGCCTTCGATTGCTTCGAGCAGCGCGTGAGTGATGCCGCGGCCACGGTGGGCTTTGAGGACGTGCATCGACTTAACCTCGCCCCAGTCGGCCGCCCGGTACGCAAACGCACCGATACCAACGGGGGTCACAGCCGTCGGCGGCGCGTCCGCTGGCGCGTGCAGTGCCCGTTCAGATTGGCCCGTGGACGCTCTTTGAGGTGTTCTTGGGTTGTGCGGCATGGCAAGCGACCGCTGGCGTGTCGCCATTGTCCATGGTTGCCACATGGATAGCGATGATCGGTGCCACGGCTGGGGCGTCGGGCCGCGCCTCGCGAACGACCACGCGCCCCCTATTCACGAACGCCTCTAAGCATGCAGAGCACTCGCTGACCGTTGGGTGCTCATGGTGGGCGAGGCCGCCAGGAGACGACGATCAGCTGGCGAGGATGGAAGACCTTTCATAGTCGACGACGGGCTTCGGCGATGGTGCGTTTGGCCGGGGCGTTGGCTGACCTCGTGCACGAGATGATGAACGGCCCGACGAATCGCTTGGCGGTACTCGGGTGACTCTGACACCTGGCGGCGCGTCAGCTGCCGAAAAGGACGGAGGTGTGCTGGTTGGTGGCGGACGATGGGACGGGCGAGTTTGGGACGGGGGACTGCTGGACGGGGGACTGCTGGATGGTGGACTGCTGGATGGTGGACTGCTGGACCGTGGTGCGGTGACGCGTTCCTCGGCGGCGTTTGGTTGGCGTGTGGGACGCTCACCGAGTTCGATCGTGCCGTGCCGGCCTTGATGGCGGTGAG
>JBBREA010000045.1:0-22599 GCA_038203385.1 Acidimicrobiales bacterium
ATACCGCACATGCATGCGTGTCCGGCCATCCCTCGACCTGGTCGAGTTCTTTCACGCCGATTGGTACTCCGCCGAACGGACGAGAAACATCAGCCTTTGCCGCCACCGCAGCAGCACCCTCTCGATCGAGAAACGAAAACGCGTTGAGGTTGCTTGCATCGATTGCTGCGAACGTGGCGGCCAACTCTTCTACAGGGGATCGTTCGCCGGTGCGGAATGCTTCGACGAGGGAGCACGCATCTCCCTGCCAGGTCTCCGTCGTCGGCTGAGCGGGTGACGTGAGGGCGTCAGTCATGTGGTCAAACTAGGCGGAATGGATACGCGTGCCTTCCTCGGACTCCAACAGAGTCACAACCCGTTTCGGTGGACGTTGCCGATCGATCGGCGCGTGTGTGCGGGTGGTGGGTTCCTCTTCGGTGGGGCGGGTCTCGGGGCAGCGATTTCGGCGCTCGAGGGAACCAGCGGCCGGGAATTGATCTGGGCCACCGGGCAGTACCTGTCGTATGCGAAGCCGGGAGAGGTGCTGGACATCGACGTCACCATTGCGGTGGCGGGCAATCAGATCACTCAGGCCCGCGCCGTTGGCCACGTTGGCAACCGTGAGATCCTCACCGTCAACGCAGCACTGGGCTATCGGCCGAACATGCCGAGCGGGCAGTTCGAAATGGCGCCGTCGGTGCCTTTACCCCATGACGCTCCGCTCCGGCCACATCGATTCTCAGGCGAGGGTTGGGTCACCGACTATCTCGAAGAACGTCTCGTGAAGGCGCGCCTGATCGAGGATCGTGACGGCACGTTGGGTGACGGGCGCACGATGCTCTGGGCGCGCATACCCGACGTGATCGAAGGCATCGATGCCAGTGCGCTGGCGGTGTTGGGCGATTTCGTACCCATGGGCGTCGGCGATGCGTTGGGCATCGACGGTGGCGGGAACAGTCTCGACAACACCTTGCGGGTGGTGCGTTTGGTGCCCACGGACTGGGTGCTTCTCGACATACACATACACGGTGTGGAACGGGGGTTCGGGCACGGGTTGGTGCACATGTACGCAGAGGACGGAACCCTGATGGCCACCGCCAGCCAGAGCTGCATAACCCGATTCTGGAAGAACTAACCACTCACCCGGCGCCTGCACCAGTGGTCGTGACACCAGTGGTCGTGACAATGGTGTCTGACACCATTCGTCACGGCCGGGGTCTTCTAGTGTCGGCGCGATGGTGTTGCCTGTTCGACGTGGAATGACCGTGCCCTTGCCAGGGCACCTGCACGCACAGCGCGAGCAACTGATCGAGCTGGCTGACCTCGGGTACACCGACATCTGGTCTGCAGAGGCCGACGGCGCCGACGCGTTCACCCCGCTTGCCATGGCAGCGGCGTGGGAGCCGCGCCTCCGTCTCGGAACGGCCATAGTGCCTGCATACACCCGTTCGCCGGGATGCATGGCCCAATGCGCAGCCACGCTTGCCGACGCTGCACCGGGCAGATTCGCGCTGGGCATCGGCACGTCATCGAACGTGATCGTGCAACAGTGGAACGGGGTGCCGTTCGAAGAGCCCTATAAGAAGGTCCGCGACATAGTGCGGTTCCTTCATGACGCATTCGCAGGCGACAAAGTGTCTCGCGCCTACGACACCTTCACTGTCGACGGGTTTCGTCTCGGCGTGCGCCCTGAACAGAAACCGCAGATCTTGGTCGCTGCGTTGCGGGAGGGCATGTTGCGCCTCGCCGGTCGCGAAGCCGACGGAGCCATCGTGAACTGGTTGGCCCCAGGGGACGTGCCGCAAGTGGCGGCCATCGTTCGCGATGCCGCCGGGGGAGAGGACCGTGAAATCGTCGCTCGCATCTTTGTGTGCCCGAGCACCAACTCAGAGGTGGTGCGAGACAACGCCAGGCGCGTGATTGCGTCGTACATGAACGTGCCGGTCTACGCGGCGTTTCACGAGTGGGTGGGACGCGGTGAACAGTTCGCCGGCATGTGGGCGGCCTGGAAGGCCGGAGATCGCAAGCAAGCGCTGCTAGAGATCTCCGACGAAGTGGTGGACGACCTCGTCGTGCACGGCACGCCCGAACACTGCCGAACTCGCATTCAGGAGTACTTCGACAACGGCATCACGACGAGCTCGTTGGCGATTCTGCAGCTGGACCCAGAGTTGGACTTCCGGCAAGCGGTGCGTGATTTGGCGCCGAGCGCGGCGTAACCAAATCGAGGTTACGCAGCTGGACGGATAGGTTGCCGCACTGGCTGATGCTCCACAGCCATGCGCGCGGCGCGTCGTGCCGCCATTTGATTGCGCAGGTCGGCGACGTGCTGCATGCCGCGTCGGCGGGTCTTGTCGTCGAGGCGGAAGCGGGCCGGCACGGTCGGCGCCGGGAGCAAGGTGAGTTGCTGGAGTTCGTGCGTTTCATTCATGAGATCATCATGACGAGGGGGTGTAACAGTCAGCCGAGGTAGGCGGGCACCGAGTTGTTTGCGGCGACGACACAGACCACCACTGCGATGGCGCAGATGGCGATCGGGCCAGCATACGCGGCCCATGTCGGCACCTGCTTGTGCCGCGGCGCCATGACCGTGAACGCACACAACCCACCCGCAATCGCGCCACCGAGGTGACCGCCAATCGATATGTTCGACACGATGAACGTGATGAAGAGGTTCAACAACAACAGGGAACCGATCGATGTGTTCATCGGGTTGATGCCGTTGAGGTAGTAGCCGACGAACGCCAGCGCCATGAGCCCGAACACTGCCCCGGACGCGCCAGCCGACAAGCTGTTCGGCGACAGCAGCAGCGCTCCGGCCGAGCCGCCGAGCAGCCCGGCGAAGTAGACCAGCGTGAACTTCACTCGCCCAAGCGCTGGCTCGAGCATCTGGCCCAACATGTACAACAGGTACATGTTGAAGCCGATGTGGATGATGCCGAAGTGCATGAAACCCGACGTGACGATCCGGTAGTACTCGTCGAAGTATCCGATGGCCGGGCCGAACAACCCGTAGTTGACGTGTCCCTCGGTTGCTTGGCCGCCGATCGCCCTGCCGTTGTTCAGCACCGTGGCCACGAACGCCACGACGTTGATGGCCATGATCACGGTGGTTACCAACGCCGGTTGCCTGGCGTTCCAGAACACCGCGCGAGTTTTCACGTCGGGGCGCGCGGCCTTTGCGCAATCGATGCAGTGGCTACCGACAGAGGCTTGTACCAGACACTCAGTGCATGCGTACTTGCCGCATCGGGTGCACTGTCGACCCGCTGGCCGGTCTGGATGCCGGTAGCAGCTGGAAACGGTTTGCTGGTGGGATGGGGTCGCGGGTGGGGGAGGTGGCAACGGCATCGGCGATGAGGGTATTCAGCTCGTGGCGTCGTCCCACCAACGGCGCAGCAGGACCCAGGAGTAGATACCGGTGTCATGGCCGTCAGACCACTTGATCGAGATTCCCCAGTTGCCGTGCATCTCGGCAGACCGCGCCGTGATCGACGACCCGCTGTACGCATCGGAACCTTGGTCTCGACGACCGCGGCACGTTGCGCACGGGCAAGCTTGGCGTAGCGCGAACAAGTCGAAGGTGGCCGTGACCTCGTCTTCGTACGTGACTCGCAGCTCTACTGCTCGGTCGAGTTCCACGTCGACCACCTGGCTACCGAGCACCGAGCGAGCGTACCCCCGCCGGAGACGGTGCTGTCGGCAGAATGCGATGATACTGCGACAGGCACTGCCAGGCACTGCGACGGTCAGCGGGCCGGCGGTCGAAAGCGGTCTGGCGGTGACGGCATACCCACGAGGTGGCCCTGCACATAGTCACAACCAGCGGCGCGCAGCCGGCGGAGCTGCTCGACGCCGGTGACCCGTTCGGCGACTACTTCCATGTCAAGGGCGTGGGCCAGCATGACGAGTGACCGGACTACCCGGGTGTCGGATTCAGAGGATCCGGTCGGCAGCGCCAGTGTGCCATCGAGCTTGAGCAGGTCTGCACCCACTTCGGTCAGCAATGACAGCGCGTCAGAGCCAGTACCGAAGTTATCGAGGGCAACCCGCACACCGATTCGTCGCAAGGATCGGACGGTGCGAACTGCATCGTCGGCGTCGCCGAGCAGGGTCGCCTCGCGCGCTTCGATCACCAGTTGCCGCGGTCGGAGGGAGTGCTTGCGCAACAGGTCAACCACTCGAGTCACAAACGTCGCAGACGACAGCTGCTGTCGCGAAACGTTGACGTGCACCGAGAATCGGTCATCGACGGTGCCGTCGGTCATCCAACCTTCAGCTGCGATGACCGCCTGTTCCAGCACCCAGTCACCGATGGGTCCGATCGTGCCAGTGTCTTCTGCGAGGCGAACGAAATGACCCGCTTCGAGGTGCCCGCGTGTGGGATGGTCCCATCGCAGCAGCGCTTCGGCCGCCACGGGCCGCTCAGTGACCGCCGAGAAGATCGGTTGATACTCCACACGGAGTTCGCCGTCGCGAAATCCTCGGGCGAGGTCGGATGCGAGCTTCGTGCGATCCCGAGCCGCTGCCCGCAACTGTGGCGACGCGATCGCGATGTTCGATCGACCGCGACGCTTTGCCACGTGCAGCGCAGCATCGGCGTCTGAGAGCAGTTGCTCGGCGGCCTCGCGGCAACTGCGCGGATCCAAGCTTGGCCCCGTCTCGTCGTCGACCGTCGCAACGCCGATGCTGACCGACAGGTCGACATCGATCTGCTGCACGGTGAGTCGCCCCATCAGTACCTGGCGGACTCGGTTGGCGAGTACGTCTGCTGCCCCCGGGGATGTGAGCCCGTGGCACAGCACCGCGAATTCATCTCCGCCGACTCTGGCGACGACGTCGTCAGGCCTCACCGCCGTCGTCAGCCGTTGGGCAGCGGCAAGGATCACGCGGTCGCCGACACGATGGCCGAGCGAGTCGTTGATGTCTGCCATGCCGTCGATGTCGACCATGAGTACGGCGAGCTGTTGGCGCCCAGCGGCCAGCGAGGCCGCCAGTGACCCGATTGCTGCTGTTCGAGTGAGCAGACCGGTAGCGGTGTCGTGGCGCAGCTGTTGTTGGAGGTGTTCGGTTCTGCTGACCTGATCCGTGATGTCGCGGCACAGCACCGCCAGGTAGCCCTGTTGTTCCGACTTGGGATCGTGACGAACCACGACAGTCACTTCGTAGGTTGCCCCAGGTTCCTCGGGGGTGGCGAGGTTGATGTGGCCCTGCCAGGTGCCTCCGTCGGGCCCCGTCAACACAGAACCAGGGATCTGGTCGATCACATCGTTCAGGGGTAGGCGACCCCCCGGGTGCGCGTGATCGGGCGGCCGGAACAGCAGCCGCCCGGCCGGATTCGCGTCGATCATGGTGCCGTCTAGCCCGATGACGAGCGTGGCCGCGTCGGACGCTTCGAACAGATCGCGGAACGCCACGAGCGCGCCGGTCTGATGATCGGTGTCGTTGCGAGTGGTGTCGGTCGGTGCATCCATGTTCAAAAGCTCTTGGAGTCATCGGCGCTGTGCGCTCGCAACTGAAGTTGCAAGGTGAGCCCTCGTTCTTCGCCGATCTGTCAGAACTCGACCCGACGATAACCTGGGCGGGTATGACCGACTCCCGCGCGATCCTCACGGTCCATGCTCATCCCGACGACGAGGCATCTAAGGGTGCTTCCACGCTGGCCAAATACCACGCTCAAGGTGTGCACACCGTGCTCGTCTGCTGCACCGGCGGGGAGGAGGGCGACTTGCAGAACCCCACGTTGCGGGGGGAGGGCAAGCCGTTCCACGGTCTCACGCCCGAAGAAGAACGGCATCTCGTTGCATCGTTGCGTCCTGCAGAACTGGCGCTGTCCGCGAAGGTCATCGGGTTTGACGAGGTCGTGATGTTGGGTTACCGCGATTCGGGCATGCCCGAGAGCGAGCCGAACTCGCATCCGGAGTGCTTCCACCAGGCAGACATCGATGAGGCCACGGGCCGACTCGTGGCCGTCATTCGTCGCATTCGTCCGCAGATCATCATCACGTACAACGACGATCAGCAGGGCTATCCGCATCCAGATCACATTCGAGTGCACGACATCTCGGTGTTGGCGTTCGAGCGGGCGGGCGACCCGAACTGGTACCCCGATCTGGGTCAGCCGTACGCCCCCGCAAAGCTGTACTACACGGCTTGGAGCCGCCGGCGTATGGTTGCCATCCACGAGGCGCTGTTGCGACTGCGCGGCAAGTCGCCCTACGACGACAAGTGGTTCGAGCGTCCAGACGTCGACGGTCGTGTCACCACCCGCATCGAAGTCGGTGAATACCTCTGGGCGCGCAGTCAGGCGCTGCTTGCCCACGCCACACAGGTGGACCCCACCGAACCGTTCTGGTTCGGATTGACCGACGAAGAACTTGCCCAGGTGTATCCGTTCGAAGACTGGATTCTTGCCGTGTCACACGTTGGTGACGTTCCGTCTGGCCTGGAAGGCGACGTCGAAGACGATCTGTTCGCCGACGTGCCGCTGGGTGCGCACGCATGAGCGTTCAGTATCGGGTTGCGATCACCAAGAAGGATGAGTTGGTCGAAGGGCCCGACGACGCCGCCATCGTCGTCACGGTTCCACACGCCGTCGCCCGCGAAGCAGCGTTTGATGCGACGGTCGAGTTCATGCGGGGTCGTCTCAAGGCGGCTGGACATACCGGCGACATCTTCGACCTCTTGCGTTCTGGAAGCGCTACGACATCCATCCGATCGTTGGCGCAGAGCGCGACATAGCGATTGACGGGGCCACGTCGCGGGGGACCCCACTCTGGGTGCCCACTGCAGCAGCAGATCGGGACGCTCTCGCCGGAACTCCCTCGCACAAGTCGGTCCCAGCCCGCCTCGAAGCGTTGCCATCGTAAGACCATCATCCGTGTCGCGTTTCCTGGCGTATATCGCCGCCCGAAATCGCGACACGGCTAGGTGGTTTCGGCGCGCATGACGGTGCGAAGGTCCCGGTAACCGATGAGCACGGCTCCGGCAGCCTCGATGGCCGCTGGTAGATCTGGATCGTTGGTGACGAAATCGAGGTCATCGATCCACTCGTCGGCCGATGGCGTGAGCGCCCGCACTTCGAGCGTGTCGATCGCCGGTTGCACGTGAAGCTCGGTCACGCCGGGCGCAAGATTGGCCAAGGCACTCATCACCCGCTCGCGCGACCCTGGCCGCCAGTCGTGATCGAAGTGATCCGGAAACACAACGCCTTCAGCTGCTGCGAGCTTTCGAAACGGAAACCCGGCCTGCGACTCAGACACGGTCGACGGCAGCCGAATGGGCAACCGGAACATGCACGCCAGCTCGAGGTAGACATCGAAGAACTCGGGGCGAAGCGTGATGGCCGTGAGGTGTGGAGCGAGGTGGGTGACGTCGATGTCCCAGGCAAGAGCACGTTCGATCTGCGCCTGCAGTTCACGGAAGACTTCCGAAGGGTCGGCGTGCTCCCACAGGTCGGCCAGATCGCGGGGAAAGCCGGTCTCGCCCGACAACAGCGACGGAGCGTGGGTGATGGGCCCCCAGCGGTACGTTTCGTGCTCGGCGTTGAGCGTGAGATGCACCCCGATGTCGTCGGTGGGTTGGTACAACGTCGCCGCGTGACGAGCCCACGGCGCTGGCACCATGATCGACGCGCAGGTGGCGACGCCCTCACGGATGGCTTGATACACCCCGACGGTTGCTGCATGGCTCGAACCCAGGTCGTCGCACGACAAGATCACCAGCTTGGCATCGGCGAAATGTCCGAGGCGTTCAGCGAGCGAATCCACGGTCGGTAACGCTACCGAGCTGCCGGGTGGGAACGCCGGTCAGCAGTCGTGGAGACCGAGCACCACATCGAGCCCGAGCTGGGTCACCTGAAAGCCAAATTGTCTTGGGTGTCGACATCGGTGGCTGCCGCGCGAGTTGGCTCGATCCCTCGAACATGCCCAGCCCCAAGCCCGGCGGCGCCACGGCGCACCCACTCCAGAGGCCGATGTCGTCGGCTTCGGCGGCCTGCGCAGCCGATACGAACGTGTTGGCGTAGGCAGTGTTCGGGGCAATCGTGAGGGGCTGAGCGAACCCGTCGCGCACCAGTGCCTCGTTGACGAACAAGTCATCGCTCAGCCGGAAGATGTATGCGAGCAGACGGCCGTAGTCGTCGCGCCCGACGACGTCGCGAACGAGGCGTAGCTCTGTGCCGAGTGGTAACAACGCGACGATGTGTGCCGCCGCGGCGTCACCGAAACACTCTGCGGGGTTGCCTGGTCGGTTGGCGCTGCTCTCGTGGGCTACCTCCGGTGTGTCGATGCCGGTGAGGCGCACGCGTTCTTCTCGTCCATCGATCAGGACATCGATGGTGTCGCCATCCACGTGATGTTTCACGACAGCGCGGCCGGGCAGTGCGGGTGTGTCGGAGGATCCACGTGCTCGTCCGACTGGCCCGCAGCCGCCCACAGTCGCGAGCGCGACGAAAAGGATCGATGTCACCACAATCGTAGACCGAAGCGGCGTGAGCGTTCGGCGGCGCTCGCCTGGCCGTGATCGTCGCATGGCTCGGTTCTAGCCCATATCCGAGTGAGCGAGCTGGGCACCTCTTCCCTGCGGTGCTCCCCGCAGGGACGGCTCGGTTTCGCCGGTGGTCGTCGGGAGTCGATTCGGCGGTGCTGTCGGTAGTCCCCGCTGCTGGATCCGCCACTGCGTCGCAACCGCCGCCCCGGGGAGCGGTAGCGTCACGAACCATGAGCAGTACTACTACGAACATCGAATTGCTCGACCGATATCGCCGGGTTCTCCCGTCGTTCGTGTCGCCCTACTACGCCGAACCCATTTCGATCGACCACGGCGTCGGGTCGTACGTGTACGACATCGACGGCACGCGCTACCTCGACTTCTTCGGTGGTGTGCTCACGACCATGATCGGTCACAATGAACCCAGCGTTACTGCTGCGGTGCAGGCGCAGGCGGCGAAAGTGATGCACACGTCCACCTTGTATCTCAGCGAACCGATGATCGAGTTCGCCGAGATGGTTGCGGCGGCGTCTGGCATTCCCGACGCCCGAGTGTATTTCACTCCGTCTGGGTCCGAGGCCAACGACGCTGCGCTGCTGTTGGCCACGAGCTACCGCAAGTCGAATCAGGTGTTGGCGGTGCGCAACAGCTATCACGGCCGCTCGTTCCAAACCCAGGCGATCACGTCGCATTCGTCGTGGAAATCCACTGCGGTGTCGGGTCTTCAGGTGCAGTTCGTGCAAGGTGGCTACCGGCTGCGGTCGCCGTTCCGCGATCTGCCAGACGGCGAGTTCATCGACGCTTGCGTGGCCGACCTGGTGCAGATTCTCGACATGACGTCGGCAGGTGATGTCGCGTGCATGATCGCCGAGCCGATTCAGGGTGTTGGTGGTTTCGCAACTCCGCCCGATGGCATGTTCGGCGCATTCCACAAAGAACTCGCAAACCGCGGCATCCTCTTCATCGCCGACGAGGTGCAAACCGGCTGGGGTCGCACCGGCGATCATTTCTGGGGCTACCAGGCCCACGACATAACGCCCGACATGCTCACCTTCGCCAAGGGCGTAGGGAACGGAATCACCCTCGCGGGCGTCGTCGCCCGAGCCGAGATCATGTCGACCATCAACGTGTTGCAGTTCTCCACATTCGGCGGAAACCCGTTGTCTGCCGCAGCCGGAGCGGCCACGTTGCGGTACATCCAAGACCACAACTGTCAGGCGAACGCCAAGGCGATGGGGCAGCGGTTCGCGGCGGCTATGGCACCCACAGCCGAAGCCACGCCGTGGATTGCAGAGATGCGGGGCCGAGGGCTGATGTGGGCGTTCGAAGTGTGCGAGCCGGGCAGCACCGCTCCCGACAAGGGCCGCACCGGAGAGTTCCACGAGGCGTGCAAGCGGCAGGGGCTTCTGGTCGGGAAGGGCGGATTGTACGGCAACGTCATCCGCCTCGCCCCAATGCTCAACCTCACGGAAGAGGAGCTCGACGAAGGCATCGCCGCACTGTCTGCAGCCATCGCTGACGTGGCGTGATGAGTGCCCAATGAGTGAGCAGGGCGTCGCCCAGTTCCTCAACCAACCACCTGACGAACCCGGCGTCGCTGTCCGTTTCGTTCATGTGGTCGGTACGGCCGGGCGGGCCACCGTGTTCGTAGACGACCGGGCCGACGACGAAGCCGTCGCGGAGGGGTGGTCGCAGCATTTCGTCGGAGTGATCGATGGTGCGGCCTGGTGGGCGATCGATGTTCCCGCTGGTCGCGACCCGAGTTACGGCTCGTCGATCGATCTCCGGCAGTTTCACTCCACCGCTCCAGAACACCATTGGCTGTCTGCCGGGCGCGCGGTGCAACTCGTGGAGTGGGCGCGAACTCACCGATTCTGCGGGCAATGTGGCGCACCCACCCAACTCGCGCCCGGAGAACGCGCCATGCGCTGCCCCAATTGCGCGCTGTTGGCCTTCCCGCGCATCGCGCCAGCGATGATCGTGCTCGTCACCCGTGGGCAGCCCGGAGCTGATCAGGAGATTCTGTTGGCCCGCGGGGTCCAGTTTCAAGGTCCGATGTACTCCTGCCTGGCGGGCTTCGTAGAGGCAGGCGAGTCGTTGGAAGACGCAGTCATCCGCGAAGTGCGCGAAGAGGTGGGCATCACCGTGGCCGACGTGCAATATGTCGGCAGCCAGCCGTGGCCGTTTCCCCACAGCCTGATGGTGGGCTTTCGTGCGACATACGTGTCGGGCGACATCACGCCTGACAAACATGAGATCGTTGACGCAGGTTGGTACCGACGTGACAACTTGCCGAACGTCCCACCGTCGATTTCCATCGCTCGCAAGCTCATCGATCTGTGGATCAACGAATCAGTCTGAGGGCGCGAGGTGCTTTCGGAAGTAGTCGAGAATGATCTCAGCGCGCATCTGCCGATGTACCGGTGAACCCGAACGCGACATCTCGTGGTTCTCCGACGGGAACCGGTAGAACTCGACCTCTCGGCCGAGCAGCTTGAGCGTGACCCAGAGCTCTTCGGACTGGTTGATCGGACAACGGAAGTCGTTCTCGGAGTGAATGATGAGCATGGGCGTATGGATGTTGTGCGCCAGCCGGATGGGCGACATCCGCGAGTACTCGTCCGGGTCCTCGACTGCGTTCGGGCCGTGGGTGGCTCTGAAGAACGTGGCGATGTCGGCCGTGTGTTCTTCGGTGAGCAGGTTGTTGACCGCCCGTTCCGAACAGAGTGCCCGGAATCGGCCGCCGAAACGTGCCGCCAGCATCGTGGCCATGTAGCCCCCGTAGCTGCCGCCGAGCATGCCCACCCTCGTCGGGTCTGTCGAGGGGTAGCGCTCGAGCGCGCCATCGAGGGCGGCCATCACATCATCCACATCGACCGAACCCCAGCCGGTGCCCGGATGCTTGTGGTGCTTCGGACCCAAGATCGCTTGACCCCAACCGGTGTGACGCCCGCTGCTCCCGCGCGGGTTTGCCATGACCACGACGAACCCGGCAGCTGCTTGCATCTGCGCCTCGTCGAAGTACGACTCGCCGTATTGGGTGAACGGCCCTCCGTGCACGTTGAGCAGTACTGGGTACGAGCCGTTCGCTTCGTGGTCGGGAGGCAACATGACCCACACGTCGATGTCGTCACTGCCATCCGCGCAGGGCACGGCGAACTTGTGCCTTTCCAACCGAGTCGACGAGATGTGTGTGAGCCGCTCGTCGCTGTCGTCCCGCTTGACCCACAGCTCGCCGCCGTGGGCGACTTGTGAGCGAATGGTGGCCAGCACCCGTCGCCCGTCGCCTGGTCTGGCCACGTCGTAGCCGTGCACGACCTGTGGGCCGTGGACGATGCGCACCGGGTCTGTTCCGTCGAGGCTGAGGCGGAACAGGTGCACATCGCCACGGTCCTCGGCCGCTGCGATCAGCGTGGTCGCCGACTCCCAAACGGGCGGTTGCGGGCATGATCCGGCAAAGAAGGTTCGATCGAAGCCGGTGCTGATCCAGCGATGGTCGCCGCCGCTGACCGAAACGAGGCCGATGTGCATGTTCTGGGGATAGGTCGTCGGGTCGTCGTTGCCGATGAATGCGATGTGGTCTCCGCTGGGTGATACCGCCGGAGCAGCACAGAGTGACGTGCCGCCGGTCACCCGCCGGCGTTCGCCCTCCAGCGACACGACGTAGATGTCTTCGGCCCGGTCCGTGTCCCAATTGTCGTGACCGCCACCAGCGGTGGCAACTCCCGACGAGTCGGCCAGCCATGAGATTCCACCGTACGCAAACTCGCCGGGGGTGAGGTTGCGGGGCAGCCCGGTGCCATCGGCGGCGACGACATACACGTGTTGCGGGCGGTCGAACACCCAATTTTCCCCGTTCAGACGCGACAGGAACCGTTCGATCTTGCGCGGCGATTGCCAGCTCTCGTCTTTGGCGCTGTACCGCTCGTCGCGAGTGCGGCTGGTGAAAGCGAACCATTTGCCGTCAGGGGACCATGCGACGTCGCCGAGGCCGTCAGGCATGGTGCACACCGTGCGCACCTCACCCGGGCCATCGATGGGCATCACGTGAAGTGTCGGCATCGAGGTGTCATCTCCGCGGCGGCTTGCGAACGCCAGCCAACGACCACACGGCGACCACGTGGGCTGACTATCGGATGGACCAGCCGTGAGCGGATGGCCGTCGAGCCACACCATGCTGCGGACGGTGTTGCCGTCGAGGTCTGCCGTCGCGACAACAGCAGCAACGTGGCGGCCATCGGGCGACACTGCGGGTTGACCGACCGACGTTCGCAGGTGAATGAGTTCCCGGGCAATCTCCGAAGTCGAGCGCTTGAATGAGCCGTTGGCTGCGGTGGGGGACGAGGTGGTTCCGGTCACTCGGCCGACAGTAGACGAACACTCGCAGAACCTGGACGGCGAGCAGAAGCCAGCCTCGGCCGGCCCTACGAAATCTCGGGAAACATCTCGAGCTGTTCCCAGGTGACCGCTACCTCGCTGACGTACTTCCACACGAGCCTGCCGCGTGCCCCATGGGGGCGGCGAACCTGGAGAGTCTCGGGTCGATGCGACCGTGCAGCACCGTCACTGTCTCGCAACGTGATGCTGCCGTCGTTTTCGATGCGCATCACCTTGCCGACCATCCACCGTCGGCCCTCGAGTCGCTTGAATCGAATCGACTCACCGGGCCACAAGCCGACAGCGGCGAGCGTGCGGTCGTGCGTCACCCGCCGGTGATGCGGCGATTGAGCTTGCGCATCCCCCCGAGCCATCGACCGTGGTCTGCACCCCGCAACGCCATGTAGTCGCTCACCTCTGGGTGAGGAAGAATGAGGAACCGTTCGTCGCCGATTGCTTCGACCACCATCTCGGCCACTTCCTCCGGTTCGAGAATTGCTGCGACCTGACGGACCACACTGCCACCCGCAAACTGATCGTCGGCGATCTTCACCATGTTGGTGTTCACCCCTTGGGGACACAGGCAGCTCACCTTGAGACCGCGGTCGCCGTATGTGATCGACAGCCACTCAGCGAACCCCACGGCTGCGTGCTTGGTCACGCTGTACGGAGCAGATCCGATTTGGGCCAGCAATCCGGCTGCCGATGCAGTGGAACAGAAGTAGCCCTCGCCACGTTCGAGCCAGCCCGGTAGCAAGCGACGCGCGGCCCAACGGTGTGCGTGAACGTTGACGTCAAAACTCAGGTTCCACAGGCTCTCATCGCTCATCGGGTCTTGGCCGGCGCCCACACCGGCGTTTGCGAAGAACAGGTCGATCGGGCCGAACTGGGACTCGGCGGCATCGATGAGTGCGTTGTTTCCCGACTCCACGCCGATGTCGGCTGCAACGCTGAACACCCCGGGAAGTTCACTGGCAACGTCGTCGGCCCCATGCAGGTCAGAGACCACCACGTTCGCTCCGGCTGCGTGCAACGTGCGGGCGATGGCCGAACCGATGCCGCCTGCAGCGCCGGTCACCACGATGTGTTTTCCGACGACGTCCATGTACCCATCGTAGGTGCGCGCGCGAGCCGGAAAAGCAGGGTACGGTGACAAGCGATGACTGACCAAGACATCACCCCCATCCAAGTGATCGATGCTCCCGTCGATCATGACCGTGTCCTCGGCGAGGCGCTGAGCATCATCGACGGCGCATTGGCGCAGATGATGCAACGAGAACTGGTGTCGTCGGGCGAGGTCGCAGACCTGCTGCTCGACGTACGTACGTTGCTCACGTCAACCCGGTAAGTCACCAGTCTCCGGCGCTCCGCGCCAATGCGCGCACTTTCTCAGTGGGCGGTCGCCAGATCCTTGAATGCTTTGTTCAAGCAGGTGATCAGCAGATCGGGCTGCAGCACGGCCGCAGTGTCGATGTTCACACCGATGTCGAGGCTGCCGACGTAGGAAATGAGCGTCATGTTGAAGGCAACTCCGGCCAACGGGCCGACCGGGTAGATCTCCAAGATCTGGGCCCCAGCGATGTAGCACGGAACAGGCGATGCCTTGACATTCGACGTGGCGAAGTCGATCGTTTGGCTTTGTTGCCTGGCAAGGCGCGTGATCAGCGACGTCGGCAGGGTGGCTGCGAATGCAGCGACGGTGTCGAGGCCGCCGGCTTCCTTGCTGACGTTCTTTGCCGCCGCGGATGCTTCCAAGATCAGCTTGAATCGTTCGGCGATGGGCATCTCACCGGTGGGCACCAACAGTCGAGCCAGCGAAAATGCGTTGCCGCCCGACGATTCGGTACGAGTGGAGATCGCCATCGTCGTGCGCAAGTGCTCGACCGGCGTACCGATACGGCGATGGTAATCGCCTGCAGCTTGGGCCGCCGATGTGATGAACGCGGTGTTGAGCGTGCCTCCCAAACGCTTCGATGCCTCTTTTGTCTCGCGAAACGGCACACGCAGCACCTCGATCCGTCGATGGAGAGAACGTTGGGTCCACAACGGCGAACGCGCTGCGTCTGTGTCGGACAGCTGAGTCACCACGCCTTTCACCGTCTTGACGGCTGCGCTCGAGGCGGCCGGGATGCTCGCAGGGTCTACCAGTAATTCCCGAACCTGTCGGGCGAGGCCCAGGGGCATTCGGACGCCGCCAGCCACGAACTCGCGGATCCCGTTGCTCGTTGGCGGGTGCCCGCCGTCGCCGAGCGCGTCGCCAACGTCATCGAGCGGCGGGGGCTCGGGGGCGTCCCGCTCGAAATCGAGGTATTGCAGCGATAGTTCGACACCGCGCTCGCCGTCGGTGATCGTGTGGTGCATCTTCTGCAGTACCGCCGCCTTTCCACCGCGCATGCCTTCGATCAAGACGAACTGCCACAACGGCCGGGTGCGCTCGAACGGATCCGCCAGCAGGACCGAGCAGATGTCGAGGACTTGGCGCAACGAACCCGGCTTCGGGCAGGCGATACGCCGCACGTGAAGGTCGAGGTCGAAGTCGGGATCGTCGACCCAGACCGGAGGTGAGATGTTGGCAGGCTGGGGCGCAACGCGCTGGCGGAGACGGGGCACGGCGATGGTGGCACGCTCGAGCCGCCTGCGGAACGCATCGAAGTCCGGCGCCCGGTCGAGAATCGAGACGGTGCCGATGATCGACGACAGATGCGGGTCCTTCTCGAGCCGCCACATCAACCCTTCGGCGTCGCTCATCGCACGATCGAATCGCATGTCGCTCATCGCCGCAGCCTAGATGTCCGCAGAGCTATTCGATTCCGAGGCGACGGTAGATCTGGCGGGCAACACGAGCGAGTACGGCGCCCACCACCACGCCGCCGACGACGTCTGACGCGTGGTGAACTCGAACGTACGGCCGGCTGATGGCGACGGCGGCGGCGACCGTGCCCCACAGCGGCGCTGAGCGAACGCCGTGCCACCGAATGAGGGTGATGGCAGCGAACGCGGCGGCCGACGCATGACCGGACGGAAACGACGACGTCATGGGCGTTCTCAGTCCGAACCGTTCCTCGCCGGCGGGAGTTGGCCGCTGACGCCGGAAGATTCGTTTGATCCCCTGGTTGACGATGAGGCTCTCGGCCCCGATGCCCACCGCTAATGCCACGGTCTGGTCGACTCGACCAGTAGCGAGCCCACGCGCGAGCCCCGCAACATGCCAGATGGCGCTGAACTCACCGCTTCGAGTGGCAGCGCTGAAGAAGCCGTCGGCGAACGGATGCCCCCTGAGCTGGTCGAGCGCACGGTCGACTGTTTCGTCGAACGAATTGACGGCGCTCAGAAAGCTTGCCGCCGGCGTGGCGCTCATGCCACAGGACGCAACCGCACCGGTGCCTCGACGCGTGCCAACTCTGGGTCGCCGCCGAACGCTGGGCACCATTTTTGATACGAGCAGAACGAACAGAGCGCACCGGGGCGCGGCCTGAAGTCGTCTCGCTCACAAGCTGTGGCGACCGCCTTCCACACCGCAGTGGTACGAGTGGTCATGAACCTGGTGGATTGCTCGGATGGGACCGCTGTGATGACTTCGCCCGACTTGAGATACATCAACCGGATTGCGGCGGGCCGCTTTCCGAAGACCGATTCGCACAGGAACGAGTAGAAGTGAACGCCCGACATGCTCTTGCGCTCCCAGTTGGGGCTGGGCGCACGCCCGGTCTTGTAGTCGGTCACCACGAGTTCACCCTGCTCGTTGAGGTCCAGGCGGTCGATGATGCCCCGGAGGGTGAGGTCACCTACCGGTGCCTCCAACTTGAGTTCGAGGCCGATGTCGTGGACGCTGCTGGGGTCTTCGAGATCGAGATACGCCGACGCAAGCGACCGACAGTCGTGGTCGAATCTCTCGACGGCGGCACCATCGAGTTGGAGTTCGGTGAACTCTGGCAGGACGCGGTATTCGGCAAGCGCGGTGGCAACGGATTGATCGAGCGCCGCTGCCGTGCGCTGGGCGGCCGGTCGTAGAAACAACAGCTCGAGTGCTCGGTGCACGAGCGAACCTCGTGTGGTGGCCACCGTAGGAGCATCTGCCAGCTTCTCGATGCTATTGAACCGAAAGGCGAGAGGGCACGACAAGAACGACTCGACTCGCGATGGCGACAGGTTGCGAGGCACTTCCCAGTTGTTCATGACTCAGATCGTACGCAACCGGTGTGACACACCTGGATCATCGTGCGCCAGATTGTCGTTCGAGGCGTAGCGCAACACTTCGTCTGCAAGGAGGTCGGGGTGGACGAACGGCCCGAAGTGGTTCTGCTCGGGGAACGAGACGGATTGGGCGTTGCCAAGGAGGTCAGCGATCAACGGGGCAGTCAACGCAGCGCCGTCACCATCGCCGCTGGCGATGACGACCACCGGCACGTCGATGTCTGGGAGTTGGTTCCACAGACCGCTGCTCACCGACGCGGCGAAGGTGGCGGATTCCATCTCGGGCGTGCATCGCAACTCGACCCCGGCCTCGGTGCCATCTGGCAGGGCTACCGGGGCGAATCCGTAGTCGACGTAGCTCCGCAGCACGGCAGGATCGAACTGGTTCAGCGGTCGCTTCGAGGCGTAGTGGTCGTACGCCTGGTCGTAACTGTCGAACCGGCGTCGACGTCGAAGCGCTCCAACCACCAGAGGGTTGTTTGTGGCAGCGACAGCTTGGTCGCCGGGCGGCAAGGCGATCGGTTCGAACAAGACCAGATGTTCGAACAGCCCTGGGTCGCGCCGAGCCGCGAGGAGCAACGTGGCGCCTCCCATGGAGTGGCCGACGCCAACGAGGCCACCGTCAGGCGCAAGTCTGCGGCCCACTGCGGCGGTGTCGGCACCACAATCCGCCCAATCGATCGTGGCGCCTTCCGGGGAGCGGCTGGCGCCATGCCCGCGATGGTCCATACCGAAGACGTGGTATCGAGTCGCCAGCCGGGTCGCTAGCGCGCGGTAGGCGTGAGCGTGGAAGCCGGTGGCATGCGAGATGAGCAACGGCGGCGAACTCGAGTCGCCAGCCAGTTCGTGCACGGCGATGCGGGCACTGCCTGAGACGACCCGTTCCACGTCGGGAGGGTAGTGATCGATCACCCGCTGGAGCGTCCGCGCCGGCGCCACTGCCACGACGCCAGACGTCCGACCGCTGCACCCGCCACGAACGACACGAGGATCACCGCCCACAGGGGAAACGCTCCCTCCAACCACAAGAACTCGATCGGAGCGTCACCCAGGTTCTGGAAGAAGAACACGGCGATCGCCGCCACGATCACGAGGATCAGAATCAGCTTGATCGGCGGACCGCTCGCGCCGCTCGCCACGCGTGCGTTGGCACCGTCGTCGTCGAAATTGTCTGGATTGTTCCGATTCATCTCACACTCCAAGGTGACAAAGGTCGTAGGCCGGTGACACTACCCGAGATGACCTTGGGCGGGAACGTGGCGAGCCTCTCGACCGCGACGTTACGGCTGCGCCGTCGTTCAGCTCAGGTGTTTGAGATAGAGGCCGATCTCTGCGTTCATCGAATCCGGCACGTCGTAGTTGGTGCGATCGGTAACGGCGTCCCAGTTGGCGGCGATTGATTCGGGCGAGAGTTCTTTGTCCGTGAAGCCCGGGCCCTCAGCGATGAACACCTCGGCGACGCGGCCACCGGCAACCGAAAACAGCCGACCTGTTGCTTCGCACGTCTCGTGGGCCAGGTACGTGACTACCGGTGACACGTAACGCGCCTCGAGCGAGTCGCCGATCGTGCCAAGGATGTCTTCGGTCATCCGTGTCTTGGCGACCGGAGCGATGGCGTTGGCGCGAATGTTGTATTTGGCGCCCTCCTGGGCGAGCACACGAGTGAATCCCACGAGGCCCATCTTCGCTGCGCCGTAGTTGGCCTGACCAAAGTTGCCGAACACGCCAGCGCCCGACGCGGTACTGATGACACGGCCGTACGACTGCTCTCTCAAGAGCGGCCACGCGGCCTGGGTGACGTTGTAGGCGCCCGTGAGGTGCACGTCGATGACGGCCTGCCACAGGTCTGGAGTCATGTTGTGGAACGACTTGTCACGCAGAATGCCGGCGTTGTTGACCACGATGTCGACCCGGCCGAACGCGTCGAGTGCCGTCTGGACGATGGCCTTGCCGCCGTCAGCAGTTGCGACGGAGTTGGTGTCAGCTGCGGCTTCGCCGCCCGCTGTCTTGATTTCGTCGACCACACGCTCAGCTGCACCTTTGTCGCTACCCGTGCCGTCGACGGCGCCTCCGAGATCGTTGACGACCACCAGTGCACCACGGGACGCCAACATCAGCGCATGCTGGCGGCCGAGGCCGCCGCCGGCGCCCGTGATGATCGCAACCTTGCCGTCAAAACCGAGCAGATCAGTCATAAAGCAAAAACTATCTGGGGCCTGCCAGTCCCGCCCAACCTGCAGGACTGTCGCTCAAGCAGCGATGTGCACGGAGTGCCCTGGTTTCACCAAGACGACGCCGTTGGCCGAACGCACAGGCACGCCGTTGCTGCCGCTCACAGCAACTTGGGCACCGCTGCGTGTCACAGTGATATGTACCACGCTGCCGTGGCGCAGCAACGAGAACGCCATCGAGGTCCAGCCCGCTGGTAGGCGAGGCTGTAGGGAGATGTCGATCCCGGAGTCGATCAAACCGGCGAAGCCGTGGACGAGCGCAGCCCATACACCTCCAGCGTTGGCCACGTGAACACCCTCGCTGCTGTTGCCGTGCGTGTCAGCGAGGTCGAGGTACAGCGACTGTTCGAAGTAGTTCCAGGCGAGTTCGGGCTTGCCGATGACCGAGGCCATGACCGACTGCACGCACGCCGACAGCGACGAGTCGCCGGTGGTGATCGGGTCGTAATACTCGAAGTTGCGTCGTTTGGTCTCGACGTCGAAGTGCTCGGCCCTGAGGAACATCGCCAACACGACGTCAGCCTGTTTGAGCACTTGGTGACGGTAGATGACCAGCGGGTGGAAGTGCAGCAGCAACGGGTATTTGTCGTTGGTGGTAGTCGCGAAATCCCATCGCTCGAGGTCGAGGAACGATGCGTCTTGCGGATGGATACCCAAGGTCTCGTCGTACGGCAGGTACATCGCGTCGCTAGCTCGATTCCAACTTGCAACCTCTCCCTCTGCGAGCCCAGTTTCGGCCACGATCGCTTTGAGCGCATCGGGCGCTTCGGTACCGAGGAACTCGATGACCTGTGCGGCGTAGCCCATGGCGAATCGTGCCATGACGTTCGTGTAGAGGTTGTCGTTCACCACCGCGGTGTATTCGTCCGGGCCGGTCACGCCGTGAATGTGGAACACCTCCTCGCCGTTGGCCGAGTAGAACCCCAAGTCCTCGAAGAGTCGAGCAGTTTCCACCAAGATCTCAGCGCCCTCGTTCACCAGAAACTGCATGTCACCCGTGGCGTTGACATAACGCTCGAGCGCATACACGACGGCGGCGTTGATGTGATATTGCGCAGTCCCAGCGGCGTAGTAGGCCGAGGCCTCCTCGCCGTTGATCGTTCGCCAAGGGTACAGAGCGCCCTTCTGACTGAGTTCGGCGGCGCGAAGCCTGGCCGCATCGAGCATGAAGTAGCGGAACCGCAAGAGCTTTCGCGCCGCATCTGGATTCGTGTATGCCAGGAATGGAATGACGTACACCTCCGTATCCCAGAAATAGTGGCCGTCGTAGCCGCCCGAGGTCACCCCTTTTGCAGGAACCCCGATGTGGTCATTACGAGCGGTTGCTTGTGCGAGTTGAAAGAGGTTCCATCGGATCGCCTGTTGAGCAGAGTCGTCGCCATCGACCGTGACATCGCTGTGTTCCCAGAACTCTGCTAGCCACGCCGACTGCTCGTCGTACAAGGCGCGACGCCCGGTGACGCGGGCGCGGTCGAGGGTTCGGTGGCATCGGTCTGCCAGCTCTCGTACGGGCACTCCTCGTGACGAGTGGTACGACACGTATTTGGTGATGCGAATGGTCTCGCCTGGCCGGGCCGCAATCGTGAACACGGATTTCGCGATGTCGTCAGAGACATCGGTTTGCACGTCCACGTCGCAGGCCGTATCGATCTCGTGGCGGTATGCGCACGAGATGGTCATGCCGCTGCGATCACACCGGTACCCGAGTGTGGCGGTGCCCCCGCCCGAGCCAGATTGGTCATCCAGCTCGTGGAGTTGGGGAATGAGCACCCGCCGATTGAACGATCGCCCTTTTCGTGGGTCGCTGTCGGTACCGAGAGCCGCCGCCTTGACGTGATATTCATCTTGGCCGTCTTGACGGTTCAAGAGTTGCGATGAGATCACCACCGGAGCCGGTGCGTCGAGCAGTGTGAGTTCCATATACAGAACGGCCAGGTGTCGATGTTCCAGGCTGACCATTCGCTCGGTGCGCAGCCGGACCCGCTTACCGCTCGGTGTCCGCCACAACAGGTCGCGGTGGTACCGCCCCGTGCTGAAGTCGAGCACACGCTCGTACTCTTCGAGGTCGGCGGTGCGCAACAGCAGCGGCTCATCGTCGACATACACCTTCATCAACTTGCTGTCGGGTGCGTTGACGATCGTCTGGCCGGTCTTGGCGAAGCCGTAGGCCTCTTCCGCATGAGCGATTGGCCATGTCTCGTGAAATCCGTTGACGTAGGTACCGTGGGTGCTGGCGTCGCGCCCCTCGGATGGGTTGGCACGCATGCCGATATAACCGTTTCCGATTGCAAACAGCGTTTCAGTCAATCCGAGGTCGTCGGTGCGATGGCGTGTCTCTACGAGCCGCCACGGTTCGATAGGAAATCTGTCGCGGTCGATGACGTCGGTGAGGTCGTGGATTTTCATAGATCGATTCCGTTCTTGCCGACTTCGGTCATGCCCCCCCGTTCATCTTGGTCGGGCAGCGTGTCGACCAGGTCGTGCACGATGGCGTGGGCACCAGCACTTCGGAGTGCGTCACCGTTACCACCACGGTCCACTCCCAGCACCAACGCAAATCGGCCTGCTACGCCCGCGGCAACGCCCGCGGCCGCATCTTCCACCACGGCGGACCTGTCTGCAGTCACGCCCAAGAGCTTGGCCGCATGATGAAACATCGCCGGGTCGGGCTTTCCGGGCAGAGCAGCATGCACCGCGGTGACGCCGTCGACCACCACGGGGAAACGAGTGCTCAGCCCGGCTGCGGCCAACACCGTGCGCGCATTCTTGGAAGACGACACGATCGCTTGCCGAATCCCAGCGGCGTCCAGCAGGCCAAGCAGTTGCAGCGTGCCCGGATATGGCGCGATGCCGTCGCGTTCCAGCATCGATGTGAAGAGTGCATTCTTTCGGTTCCCGAGGGCGCACACCGAGTCCTCTCCGGCCGGATCCGACTCGTCGCCATCGGGCAGCACGACGTTGCGGGAATCGAGGAACGAACGCACACCGTCGTATCGCGGCTTGCCGTCGACGTATGTGAGGTAGTCGATCGATTCGAAACCCCATGGTTGAAACAGCTCGGCCCAAGCGCGCTCGTGAATCTCTGCTGTTGGAGTGACGACGCCGTCGAGGTCGAACAACACACCGTCGTACGCGGTCCAGTCGACCAGGCTGGTCATACGACGCAGGCTAACCACCGACAGCAGGGCCAAGATGGACGATCTGCTTTCACGATGACCAGTGAACAGATCAGGGGTGACCGGATCAGGAGTGGCTGGTATCCGTGATTCGCTCGGCGGCCACGGCCTTCAGCGCTCTGTAGTCGAGTTTGCCGTTCACCGCTCGGTTC
>JBBREA010000046.1:0-22478 GCA_038203385.1 Acidimicrobiales bacterium
AGTGGCCACCGGCAAGCACCTACTACTGCGGTTCGATTCAGGCATCACCGTGCACGCACATCTGCTCATGGACGGACGGTTCGATGTCGGGCCCGCATCGACAGCGCCGGAGTGGACGCGCCGGTTGGAGTTGTGGTTCCCGAACGGCCGCCTCACTGCGATAGACGTCCCGCTCCTCGGCCACATCGCCACGACCGACGAGCACGAGATCGTCGGGCACCTCGGACCCGACCTCTGTGGACCTCATGCTCCGGACCCAGCCGACATCGCCGCACGCCTGCAGGTGGATCCGGCACGTCCTCTGTCCGGGGCGTTGCTGGACCAGCGTCTGGTGGCCGGGTTCGGCAACGTCTTCGCGGTGGAGGTTCCCTTTCTCTGCGGCATCTCTCCCTTTCAACCCATCGGTACGGTCGCGGGTCTGGAATCGTTGGTGCGCATCGGTACGGCGCTCATTCGATGGTCGATGGGCGACAACGCCCGCAACACCACCGGCCGGCGGCTACGCGGCCCCAGCTACTGGGTGTACGGCAAAGACGGCGGACGGTGCCCGATGTGCGGCACGGCACTCGCCAGCCGAACGGCCGACGACACACCGTGGGGTCGCAACACTGTGTGGTGCCCCGAGTGCCAGCCGCTCACCTCTGCTGCCGCAACGGTCGACGAGGCCCGCGCCCGCCAGCGGCTGGCTCTCCATCCGGCTCGTCGCGATGCGTTCCATGCCGCGTAACTAGCCCAGCACCTCTCGGAGCGACGCCAGGTCGTCGGTGCCGAGTGACCAGGAAGCGGCAGCAGCGTTGGCGAACACCTGCGTCGGCGATGTCGCGCCGCAGATCACGCTGGCGACCCGCTGGTTGGCGGCCAGCCAACTCATCGCCAACTCGAGGATCGAGTGCCCACGATTCTCGGCCCACTCGGTGAGCTCGCCAACGATTCGCAATCGGTCGTCGTCGATGAACTGCGCTGCCAACTCGGGCTTCCAGTTCGCCAATCGAGAACCGTCGGGCAGTGGCTCCCCCGCTCGATATTTTCCCGTGAGCAATCCGGACTCGAGCGGAAAGTACGGCACGAAGGCGATGCCGTGCCGCTCACACGCGGCGAGTACTCCGTCGTTTTCCGGGTCGCGTCGCAACAAGCTGTAGTGGTTCTGCACCGATGCAAACGGGGCGACACCCAACCGTGCCGCTTCGGACGCCGCCTCATCAAGTTGTGCCGCGTCGAAGTTCGAGCAACCCAGCTCTCGGATCTTGCCCTCTCGGCGCAGTTCGTCGAGCGCGGTCAGCGTGTCGGCGATCGGGGTGTCAGGGTCATGACGATGCAGGATGTAGTGGTCGATGTGGTCGGTGCGCAGCCTGGCCAAACTTCCCTCGACCGCGGCGCGCATGACCTCCCGGCTGCCGAAGTGCGTGGCCGAGGTGCCCGGCGGTGCGTGCCACTTGGTGGCGATCATCACGTCACCGCGGCGGCTACCGAGTGCGGCGCCCAGGAACTCCTCCGACTTGCCTCCGCCATACGATTCGGCCGTGTCGAAATAATTGATGCCAGCGTCGATCGCAGCATCGACCACGGCCTGGGTCTCCTCTTGCGAAATGCGCATCCCGAAGTTGTTGCAGCCAAGCCCCACCACGGACACATCCAACTGACCGATCTTTCGCAGTTCCATACACGGAACCTAGGCGAAAGCGACGACTGCTGCGACCTGATCGGAGGTCATGGCGTGCTGGGTGATGTCCACGTCGATGAACTGTTCGTCAGGCGTCGGGGGTTCCAACGTGGCGAACTGCGAGTCGAGCAACGTCGCCGGCATGAAGTGGTCGGTGCGAGCGACCAGCCGGTCGGCGATCGTGGCGCGGTCGCCGCGCAGGTAGACGAACACCACACGGTCGCCACGCAGCCGGTCGCGGTACTCCCGTTTGAGCGCCGAGCAAGCCACCACACCGCTCTGGCCGGCCGCGATTCGGACGTGGAGCCACTGGGCAACCCTGTCGAGCCATGGCCATCGATCGGCGTCGGTGAGCGGTTGACCGGCCGCCTGCTTGGCAACGTTTGCCGCCGGGTGAAGGTCGTCACCATCGACACGATCGCAACCCAACGCCTCCGCAAGTGCGGCGGCAACGGTGGACTTTCCCGACCCACTGACTCCCATCACGACGAACACCTTTGGTTCTGTTCGCCGAGCAACCGCATCGATCAGCTCGCTGTCGCCTGCGAGTTCGGGCACGAGGTAGGCAACGACTCGCGCCGCTGCACCATCGGGCCCAGACACCGAACTCGACACTGGACTCGACACTGAACTCGACACTGGACTCGACACTGGACTCGACACTGAACTCGACACTGAACTCGACACTGAACTCGACACTGGGCCCGCCGCCAGCGCGACGACGTTGGCCGCGTCCACGTCGGCAACGGGCGCGCCGACACCGCGCAGGTGATTGATCCACGCCGCCACGATCGCGACGGCCCCAATGGGCAAGCGGCCACATGCCCGTTCGGCGCGCATCACGGTGCTGATGCGCACCGGTAGCTTTTGCGAACCGTCCATCGCAATCTGGGCGAGCCGGTGTCGAATGTGTGGGTTCGCCCACCGGTCGACCATCGATTTGCGAGCGGCCAGCACATCGGCGGCTGGCAGGGTGAGGTGGCGGGCGGCTTCGTCCCACCAGGCTTCCACCGCTCCCAGCACGACTGGGTCTGCTGCCGCCTGATCGACGGTGATGTGACCACGAGCCGATCCGAGGTACGCCATCAGCGAATGGCCGCCGTTGAGGAGCCAGAGCTTTCGTTGTTCGAACGGTGCCACATCGTCGACGAACTGGGCGCCCGCCGCCTCCCATTGCGGACGCCCGGCCGGGAAGTCACCACTCAGCACCCATTCGCTGAATGGCTCGGTCACCACCGGTGCGGCGTCGACTCGCCCGATGAGCGCGGTTGCCGTGGCTACGTCGTCGGTGCCTTCCGACGGGGTGATGCGATCGACCATGGTGGTGACGAAGCTGATGTTGTCATCGATCCATCCGA
Source organism: Acidimicrobiales bacterium (assembly GCA_038203385.1). Lineage (GTDB taxonomy): Bacteria > Actinomycetota > Acidimicrobiia > Acidimicrobiales > Ilumatobacteraceae > Ilumatobacter. Next base: position 3,019 of record JBBREA010000046.1, read on the forward strand.
CGAGCGTCGGGTCGACACGAGTTGCGAGGTCACGAATCGCCGCAGCGATCTTGCCTCCGTTGTGTGGCAGGTTGTCGCACGGCACGATCGCGAGCGGCCCGGAGCCTGCTGCACGACGGGCCGCGAGACCAGCCACCAGCCGCCCTGGCACGGTGAGAGCAACCTCACTCGCAGTTGCGTCAGCCGACACGGTCGCATACCCGGCCTCGGTGACGGTGAGGGTGATGATGGCCACTTCGGGGCGTGCCACAGCCGTCACGAACGCTTCCACGTCGGCACCAGGCAACGCCGAGGAGATGCTGGAGATCACCGTTGCCACGTCGCCATCGGGATGACGAACGATCAACGTGTAGAGACCGTCCTGAGGCACGAGAACGTCGGCGCGCTCGGGTGAGCGGCCGGTGAACGCGGCGATTCCCCACTCCGCAGCATCGGGTGCTGCGTCGGTGTACCAGGCCACGTGTGCCCGAAAGAACTGCCCCAGCCCGAGGTGCACGATTCGAACGGGCGCGACCGGACGACCGTCGCCAGCAGCGCGACTCAGACGTCGGGTTGGCTCGGGATGCGGCGACGATGGCACGAGGCCATTGCTATCAGTGCCAACAACGAGTCGGCGTAGTGACAGGTGCCCGGCGGCGCGGTGCTCTATCGCTCGGCCTGCTGGCACACTGAGGGCATGGCTCGATTTCGTCGTCCACCCCTGTGGCTCCTCGGTCTGGGAGTCGCCACCGTCGCAGCTGGCGCAGCAGTTGCCAGCCAGTCGCTGACGTTGCGCCGGTGGTCGAACCGACCGACAGACTTCGATCCGAATCACTTCCTGTTCCCGGGAACCGAGCACGTGCTCACCACGCACGACGGCGGCTCGGTGTTCGCCATCGAGGCTGGCACCGGCCCCACGGTGATTCTCGGTCACGGTTTGGTGGGCGACCACACCCACTGGGCGCCGGTTGCGCACCGGCTCCTCGCCGAAGGCTTCCGGGTGATCATCTTCGATCAGCGCGGGCACGGCAAGTCATCGGCAGGGTCTGAAGGTCTGAGTCTTCAAGGTTTGGCGAACGACGTCGCCACCGTCATCAACGAGCTCGGCGGCGCCGAAAAAGTCATCATCGTCGGGCATTCGCTGGGCGGCGTCGGCGTGCAGTCGATTGCCCGCCACCATCCCGACGTGCTCGCGAAGGTAGACGGAGCGGTTCTCGTCGCCACGCTCGGGCACACCATCGCTGCGTCGGTCGCCAAACTCCTGAGCAACCCGCTGGTGTTGCTGGCTTACCATCGGTTGGTCAAGAACCCGAATCGCGCCCGGCTCGCCGCCCGAGGCGGATTCGGCACCGAGTTCTCCGTTCCGATGCTCGACCAGCTGGCACTCACGTGGGAGCAGACGCCCGATTCCACATTGGTGGGCTTCGGCGCTGCGCTCGGTGCGTTCAACCTGTTGCCGGACCTCGAGCGGTTCGACGTGCCCACCGTGGTGGTGTGCGGCACGGTCGACACCGTGACGCCGATGAAGCTCAGCGAAGAGATTCACGCCGCCTTGCCGAATTCACGGTTGGTGCGAGTCGCCAACGCAGGCCACATGATCGTGTGGGAAGCCCCTGCTGCGATCGCCAAGGAGATCATTGCTCTCGCTGGTTCGGCTGGTCAGCCGGCCTTGGTCTAAGGGGATGAGCGATCGGTCGCTTCGCTCCTTGTCATTCCGCTCATGTCCCCCCGTTTCTATTGGCCTGAAGCCAGCAGAGCTGCGAGCTGACGCCGCCACTCGACCGAGGGCTTGTCTGACTGCACGCTCACGGTTGCGAGCTGTTCGAGTGGCAATACACCTGGCACTCGCTCGAGCATGAACTTGTCTTCGGCGCCGATGGCGCGATCGAAGGTGATGACGTCTTGCCCTGGCACCGAGAAGTCGTCGTTGCGCCAGATGACGAACGTGAAGTAGGAGGTGATGTCGTCGATCGGCGACGAGCACAACAAGATCAGATGATCGAGCCCGGTCTCGTAGTGGATGGTGCTGCGAACCGTGAACGGCAGATGGAACCCGGTGCTCATCTTGCGGGTGATCACTGTTGCAGTGAGACCTGACGCCACCGCGCCGGCCTCGTTACCCACTTCCACTTCGTACTGATAGCCGAAGAAGTCGGCGTCGAGCTGCTCGAGCTCGATCTTGGGCACGTCTTGATTGTCGGTGATGCCGAACGTGCCCCGATGGACCCACGGAAAGTGTGAGATGTCGAGGAAGTTGTCGGTCATTCGCGTCACCGAGGTCTTCCACACCTCGACCCCGCTGTTGATGCGCCGGTAGGCCGGGTTGCTCTCGGCTTCCATGACCGGGATATTGCCGGCGGGTTCGCCGACACAGAGCCACACCAAGCCGTACTGCTCGCGAGCGTGCACGACGGGAAGGTGTGCTTTGGGGGGCACGGGCCGACCGGCACCAGACGATGGCACTTCGACGCAGGTTCCTTTGTCGCCGAATTTCCAGCCGTGATACGGGCAGGTGAGGCATCCGTTCTCGACGGTGCCGATGCTGAGCGGCGACTCGCGGTGCGGGCACCGGTCTGGCGCGGCCACGACGGCACTGTCGGTCGAGCGCCACAACACGAAGTCTGTCCCGAGGAGACGGACAGCGAGTGGCTCGTTGCCGGCGACGGGAAGATCAACCGATTCGGCAACGACGTACCAGTGCCGTCGCAACTGCTCATGGTCGATCAACATGGGTCCCCGATCAACATGGCCCCGGTCAGCATGGTTCCCCGATCAACGTCTCTGCCAGATTTGGTCTGATGGTCTTACCATAATCGTCCGATCCGCCGAAATCTATGGCGAGATCTAAATACGGTTGTCACCGTCCGAGTATGTCGCGGGAGATACCGGCGTGGCAGCCCACGGTTCCGTCGACCACCTGTGTCACGCCGAGATCGACGGCCACCGAGGCGAGCGAGTAGGCCTCGTCCATCGTGAAGCCGCCGCGATCGACGAGCAGATGCAACATCTGGTCGGCCGCCATCGCCATCGCCTCGTCGAGCCGGTCGCCAAAACCGTGGGTGTACCAATGCGACTCGGTGAGCAGCAGCGGCGCTGCCACCGGAATGTCGGTCGCCACCGACACCCGCAGCTTCACATCGAGCGATGCTTCGATCGCCGTACCGCAGATCTCGCCGTCACCTTGGGCGAAGTGCGGATCGCCGACATAGAACAGAGCTCCGTCGTTGAACACCGGGTAGTGCACGGTGGCGCCGGGGCCGAATCGCCAGTTGTCGACGTTGCCGCCGAACACGCCTGGCGGAATGCTGCTGCGACGTTCGCCGTCGGCGGGCGCCACCCCCATGACGCCGAGATGCGGCCTCACCGGCACTTCGACTGAACGGCCGAACGGTTGCCGGCGCTCTGGTTCGGGCGGCGAGATCACGCCGGGCACGTCATAGATCTCGAGCGCGGTGAAGTCGAAGCCGAACTTGGGCCGGGCTGCAGCGCTGAACTCGCCCCCAGCGGGCGGGTCGACCAGTTCATAGATCGTGATGCGTTCCTTACCGAACTTTTCGTAGAACAGACCCCAATTGGCTGCGCAGTTCGAGCCGTACGGCATGCGCGGCCGCATATCGAGCAACTCGACACGGAGTGTGTCACCGGGCTTGGCGCCGCGCACGTGGATCGGACCGGTCATGATGTGCACTCCGGGGCTTCTCAACGCCGGAGCGATGCCCTCCCAGATGGCCCGGATGCCGTCGTCCATCAACAGATCCGGGGCGTCGCCTGCGTGGTGGGTGATGGCCTCGATCACCAGCTCGGTTCCCGAATCGACCTCGATGATGGCAGGCTGCTCCCGATCGAGATACCCCCAGAAGCACGTGTCAGGAGAAGCCGTTACTCGCTGCGTTCCCAGTTGCGACATGGTCTGACCGTAAGACCACTGGGTAAACGGTGTGTTTCAAACGAGTCACAATCCCGCCGCAAAAGGGAGTGGTTTGTGTCTGACACAAACCACTCCCTTTTGTTGATGCTGGTTATTCGGGGCGGGCGTCGATCTCCGCCAGCACTTCGCCGATGATGCCGGTCGCAGTGTGAGGCGCAAGCGGCTCGCCGCCCTCGGCCTCCGCCACCTCGTCGGCGAACGCCTTCACCGACGGCGTACCGCCCACGAGCACGTGCCGAAGGGCTTCCGCACCAGCTTCGGGATCATCCAGCGCATCGACTGCTTCAGCAACGTGATCAGGATCTTCTGCGACAGCGTGGACCACAGCCATTGCCTGCTCTCGACCCGACGCAGTGGAGACGGCCTCGCCGTGATCTGGGTTCTGCTGGACGTCCCACTCGGCGAGCGCCTCGACGTAACCACCTTGTCCAGGCCGGATCACCATGGTCCCGGTTTCGTCGGGCGCGTCACCGGCGGCGTCGTCGTCGCGATCGTGACGACCAGGCTCGACTGGCACTGTGAGGGAACCGTCGTCATGTCGAATGATGCTCATGAACACGCATACCCAGAACGTCGATCAGCCACACCTATTGACGAAGACCCAATGATTGACGAAGACCTATTGACGACGACGTCGTGCCAGGCACAACGTGGTTACCTCGTGGGGAACTTGGCTCGGTCGGGAAGTCCCGACCGGCTGACGATTGCTTCGCCACGCTCTTGCGCCTCGGCCCATAGGGCGGCTTCGTCGATCATCGTGGAGTGGCCGTCTTCGACGACGACTCGCCCGTCGACCACCACGGTGTGCACTCCCCTGCCGTCGGCCGACCACACGAGCTGGTTCATCACATTGTGGAGCGGGCGCCACTCCGGTCGGTCGGTGTCGTGCAACACCAGGTCGGCGCGCTTGCCCACTTCGAGCGAGCCGATCTGATCCTGCAGTGCCATCGATCGAGCTCCGCCGAGTGTGGCCATCTCATACGCCATCTCGGCAGGGAACATCTGCGGGTCCATGCGGGCGTCTTTGAACAACCCAGCCACGAGGTACGTGGCGCGCATGAGGTCGGAATAGTTGGACGCGTTGTTGCCGTCGGTACCGATCGACACGTTGACCCCGCGCTGCACCATCTCGGGCATCTTGCCGATCTGGGTCACGCCGTAACTCACCTTGAGTGCAGTGGTGGGGCAGTGTGCGACGCTGGAACCGGTTGCCGCCATGTGGGCGATCTCGGTGTCGTCCACGTGGACACAATGGGTGATGCAAACGTCGTTTCCGAGCACACCCAGTTCGTCGAGGTGCACCATCGGCCGTTGCCCGAACTCGGCAGCGAAGCCGTCGGGATCCGACTTCGCGGGCGACATGTGAAAGCTCATGCCCACACCGTGATCGTTCGCAAGTTCCCGGGCTGCGCGCCACAGCGGGTCCGAACACGTGGTGTGGCCGACCAGCGTGGACCACGCGGCAAGCCGTCCGTCTGCCACCGAGGAATACCGGTCGAGTTGGTCGGCGAGGCGGGCGATCGCGGCGTCGGTGTCTTGCCGGTAGACGTCGGGTTCTGGCGGGAGGTCCCACACCCACGCGCCGAGGCGCCCGCGGATACCGATCTCGGTCAGCCCGTCGAACACTTCATCCAGGAAGCGGATCGTGCCCGCTTCGAGGAACGTGGTGGTGCCACTGCGGAGCATCTCCAGCGCAGCGAGCTGAGCCGAGCAGCGCTCATCGCCTTCCTCGTGCGAGGCGTACAGATTGGTCAGCCAGACGAAGACGTTCTCTTCGAACGGGGTGTCGTCGGGAACGTAGCCACGGGTGAGCGGCTCGCCGGTGATGTGAATGTGCGTGTTGACCATGCCCGGTGTGAGCACGAACCGGTCGCCGCCGATGCGCCGCTGTGCCGTGTATCGCTGATGCAAGTCCGCGGTCTTGCCCACCTCGACGATGACGCCATCCTGAACGGCCACCGAGCCGCGGTGGATGATGTCGCGGTGTTCGTCCATCGTGACGACGTACCAAGCGTCGATCAACAGGTCGATCGCACGAGGCGTGGTGGTTGTAGTAGCGGTAGTGGTCATCGTGGCGCTCCTTCACGGGGTTGATCGCGCTTGGTTGCGACGAACATTTCTTGGAACCCGATCGGCTCGATCAGGCGCACCTGCTCGAAGCCGGCCGATCGCAGATGAGACGCAGCGTCGCCATAGGTGAACGTGGCGCCGCGCCGCGTACTGGCCATCATCGTGACGCCCATCATGAGCGCACGGCTTGCGGCTTGTCGCTGCCGATCACAGAAGTAGTCGCTCAACAACACGCGCCCGCCGGGACGCAGCGCTCGGTGGGCGCGCTCGATCAGCTCCCGAGTGCCGCCGAGGCCCTCGGCGCGGCAGATGTGGCCCAGCACCACGAGATCGAATCCATCGTCCTCGATCGTGATGTCGTAGTAGCTACCCGGTCGCAACTCGGCTCGGTCGGCAAGGCCATGGTCGGCAAGTCTGCGAGATGCGACATCGATCACCCCTGGCAGATCGTTGACGACTGCAGTCGCGTCGGACACGGCCGACAGCACGGCCACGGTCCACGGCGCGCCGCCCGCGCCCAGGTCGAGCACTCGCGGCCGGGAGAGCGCGCTATACCGTATGAACGTGTCGGCACGGCTGGCGGCGCGGAACATCGTGGTGAATGTTCCTTCCACCAGGGGCACGTAGAACGCCGCCGGGTTGTCATCGATCGGGTCCGCAGGAGACCCGTTGCGAACCGTGTCGGCCAGGTCGCGCCAGTTGGCGAGGGGGCCGGGTGACACCGGCACGAGCGCACTCATCGACGCCGGGCCATTGGTGGTCAGATAGCGCCGCGCAGTGTCGTTGAGTTCGAACCGACCGTGTCGATGGTCGAGCAATCCCTGCGCAACCACACCTTCGAGCAGCGTGGTCAGATGCGGGGCCGATGCACCCAGCGTGGCAGCGAGCTCGTCACCGGTCACCGCACCGCATTGTTCCATCGTGTCGAACACCCCGAGCTCGATCGCGGCAACCAACACGTGGAAGCGGCCGTACCCTTCGATCGCCGCCCACACCGGCGCAGCTGCGGGCGGCTTGCGATCGGTGAATGGACGGCCCGTACGGGCCACGGTGTGGGTCTTCTTGAGTTCAGGGTAGGGCGCGTCCCCGGTTCGACTCTCAGTCACGATCGCAAGACGATCTTGCCGAACACGTCCCCCGATTCCAGTCGCTGCTGTGCAGCCGCCGCGTCGGCAAGGGGGAACTCCACATCGATGGCGGTCGCAAAGCGGGCTTCGCAGAACTTCTGCCACGTCGGACCGAACTCTTCTGGCCGGTAGGGATCAGAACCGAGAATCTTCGCACCCGAATGGAACAGGAACCCGAGACTCGGGATGGTCGCTGTGTCGCCGCTGGTGTTGCCGCAGCACACCAGGCGCCCACCGAGCGCCAGCGAGAAGATGGACGATTCGAACAATGCAGTGCCAACGTGATCGAACACCACGTCGACGCCGCGTCCATCGGTGACCTCACGAGCCCATGCGGTGACGTCGCCGGTGCGGTTGTTGAGCACATGATGTGCCCCGAGTTGCAGCGCCCGGTCGAGCTTGTCGCCCGAGCCGGCGGTGGCCAACACGGTGGCACCAGCGTCAAGCGCTAGCTGAATCGCCGCCACCGACACGCCACTGCCAGCTGCGTGGATGAGCACGGTCTCGCCGGCAGTGAGACCCGCAACAGGGAACAGTGCGTGCGACGCGGTGAGGAAGCAGGTGGGAAACGTGGCGGCATCCTCGATCGCCATGTCGTCGGGCACCGCGAACACATGGCTCGCCGGGACGAGACAACGTTCGGCGTAGCCGCCAGGCAGCGTGCCACCGATGACACCGAGCTCGCCGTACAGGTCTCCCATACCGGCGAGCTTCGAGTTGGCAGCGACGCCGGCCAGTGACGGGTCCACGACGACACGCTCACCCACGGCTACGCCGGTGACGTCGGCTCCGACGTCGATCACGGTGCCGGCGACGTCCATGCCGGCGATGTGCGGGAGGGAGTAGCCGGGCAAGGTGTACCAGCCGTTGCGTTGAACCAGGTCGAGCCGGTTGAGCGCGGCGGCTTCGACCCGCACGATCACATCGCCAGCGCCCGGTTCTGGGTCGGGTAGGTCGACGAACTCGAGTACGTCGGGGCCACCGTGGTGCGAGTAGGAGATGGCCTTCATGAGCGGCGCCGCTTGCTCTTGTCGAGACCCGGAGAGGTCCATCCTGAATCGCCGGGGTTGAGGTCCACCCCAGGAGCCACGACACTGTCGATCGCATCGAGCACGTCTGGGCTCAGTGTCACCTCGGCTGCGGTGAGCAGTTCATCGAGTTGTTCGATCGTCCGCGGCCCGATCAGGGCAGAGGTGACCGCAGGATGCTCGACCGACCAGGCCAACGCGAGTTGGGTCAGGGTGAGTCCGGCATCGGTTGCGATGGCTCCGAGTTGCTCGACCGCGTCGAACTTCGCTTCGTTGTCACCGTCGAAATGGTCGGCGTTCGTCTCGGCACGCGACCCTGGCGGCGCCGGCGTGGACCTCTGGTACTTCCCCGTGAGCCAACCGCCAGAGAGCGGGCTCCACACGATCACCCCGATGCCGTGGCGCAGGCACGCCGGCAACACGTCGGTCTCGATGCCGCGACAGATGATGGAGTACGGCGGCTGCTCCGTGTGCGGCCCGGCAACAGCGCGGCGCTCAGCGGCCCAGACGGTTTCGACGAGGTCGGCGGCCGGGAACGTCGACGTGCCCCATGCGCCGATCTTGCCGGCCCGCACGAGGTCGGTGAGTGCGTCAATTGTCTCGCTGATGTCGGTCGACGGGTCCGGCCGATGGATCTGGTAGAGGTCGATGTAGTCGGTGTTCATCCGTCGCAAGCTGCCCTCCACGGCCGTGCGGATCCACCTCCGGGAGTTGCCGCGATGATTCGGATCGTCGCTCATGCCGTTGTGGAATTTGGTGGCAAGCACCACCTCATCGCGTCGGCGTGGGGCGATCGCCTTGCCGACGATTTCCTCGCTCTCCCCGAACGCGTACACGTCGGCGGTGTCGATGAAGTTGATACCCCCCTCGATGGCGCGATTGATCAGCCGTATGCACTCATCGTGATCGGTGTTACCCCATGCGCCGAGCACCATCGTGCCAAGCCCGAATCGTGAAACCCTGACGCCCGTGCGTCCCAATGTGCGAAGTTCCATGAAGAGTTCCTTTCGTGCAACCCTGACAATCGGGGTCAGACCCCGAACGTCAGGTTTCAACAGAACCTGACGGTGGGGGTCTGACCCCGATCGTCAGGTGGCGTTGATGTACGGCCAGGGGCGGGGGATGGTGATGCCGGCGCGTTCCAGCAATGAACGTTGGTGGTCGGCTGCCGCTTGTGCGAGTGCTTCGAAGTCGATCGAGATCACCTTGCCACCTGACACCACGTGGCGGCCGGCGACGAACACGTCGCGTACGCTGCGGCCGTCGGTGCCCCACACCAGTTGCAGGCCGATCTCACCCCGCGGCGTCCAACCTGGTGTATCGGTGCGATGAATGACGATGTCGGCTTGCTTCCCAACTTCGATCGAACCGATTCGATCACCCAGCCCGATGGCGTCGGCACCGGCGATGGTGGCCAGCTCGAACACCTGATGAGCGCCGAACCGAGTGGGGTCGAGACGTGCGTCACGGGCGATACCAGACGCAACGGCTGCAGTGCGCAAGATGTCGATCGCGTCACTGGCATTGGTGGCGTCACACCCCAGAGCGATGCGGCCACCCCGCTCGGCGATCTCCGCATGGCGGCTGTTTGCGAACACGCCCTGACCAAGGCGCAGGTACGCCCATGGGCAGTAGGCGATTGCGGTCTCGGTGTCGAGGATCAACTCGACCTCGCTGTCGTCGAGCCACACGCCGTGGCCGATCAAGAGGTGTCGACCGAGGACGCCAAGATCCGACAGGTGCTCGACGGGACGACGGCCGCTGCGTTCGAGATAGCGCTCGGGGTCAGACGACGTGGGCGACAGATGCATGGTCATGTTGGTGCCGAGCTCGCGGGCGAGGTCCGCCGCTCCGGCCAACAAGGCGTCGGACGCAAGATCGTGACCGACCAACGTGACCCAACCCTCCACCAGCCCGCCGGCTGGGAACGCTTCGACGACGGCGCGTTGACGATCGAGCACTTCCTGGGTGGGCGCGGTGAACGGCCCTTGCTCGATGTCCCAGCCCCACACGCCGATCGTTGCCCGCAACCCGACGTCGTTGAGCGACTTGGCGACGCGATCGGCATGAGCAACCGTTCCCGCTTCGACGACGGTGGTGACGCCACTGGTCAACGCCTCCACCGCAGACAGCGCACCAGCGATCTCGTCATCGAGTGGCCCGTGCGCTCCATGCAACGGCACCGACCATTCGAAGATCGACGCACCGGGCGGCAAGAGATCGGGGATACAACTTCGCACCAGCGGGTCACCGGTGAGGTGCTGGTGCGCGTCGACCATGCCGGGCGTGACCACACAGTCGGTGGCGTCGAACACCTCTGCCTGCGGATACTGCTGGCGGAGCTGGGTCGTGGAGCCGACCGCGACGATGAGCTCAGCGTCGACAACGATGGAGCCACCCACGAGGACTTCGCGGCGGGGGTTCATGGTGACGATGTCGCCCCCGGAAATGATTCTCAACATGGGCTGGTGTGAGCCTGCACTCAGCTGCGACGCGGCTTGCGGGCGAAGACTTCACGCACCATCGGCTCGAAGTGTTCGAGGGTTTCACTCACGTAGTCGGGATCGAACGCGGTTTGATCCCACACGTCGGCGAACCGCTCGGCCATCTCGTAGTGCTCCTGGCCGAGGTGCTTGCGGCGCATCTCGGGGTCCATGCCGATGCGGCCGTAGTAGTGGCGACCTTGGAAATCTTGGTGGTATTTGACCACCCAGTACGCCTCGTCGCTGACCCATGGGCGCAACATCTCCGCGGCGATCGCTGGGTGGTTCATGTTCGAGAATGTCTTGCCGATGTCGTGGCACAGCGACGCGACGATCATGTCGATCGATCCCCCGTCGAGCTCGGCGCGCGTGGCAGTTTGCAGACCATGGTCGAGTTGACTCACCTGGAAACCCTGGTGCAGCTGGGCCATCGAACGGAGCATCGTCAACACACGATCGGCCACCAGGCGCAGGTCGTCGTCGAGGTAGTCCTCGATGTAGGTCATGTAGTCCGACGAGAACTCAGCCATGCTCCCGCCGATGTCGCCCTCGAAGCCGGGCGAACCGGGCTGCGTCACGCGGTGACGGGCCAGCTCGATGTCTGCCTGTGTGTTCGATGTCATGTTCGTCCCCTGTTCATACTGTTGCGTGAGTGAATGTCAGCGATCGCCGACGAAGCGGTCGGGTAATCCGGTGGTCGTTCCAGCCAATCGTGCGCCAGGCAGTTCGTACGGATTCGCTGCGGCTTCGACTTCGTTGAGGCCGACGCCGAGACCCGGCCCGGTCGGGATGGCGATCGCGCCATCGACGATGGCCTCCAAACCAAGGGTTGCCCCCGTGCCGAGTGTGTCCCACACCGGAATGAGGCTGGGTGGGTATTCGACGGTGCGGATGCCCGGCACGGTGGCTGCGAGGTGAAGGTTGGCGGCGAGTGCGATCGGGCCGGCACAGATGTGCGGCACCACCCGAACACCGAACGCCGCCGCCGCTTCAGCCATGCGCCTGGCTTCGCTGATGCCACCGGCAACGGCTGCGTCGGGTTGCAACACGTCGAGTTGGCGGCGACGCATGGCATCGATTGCGTCGTGGAGACCGTAGAGGTGCTCGCCGTAAGCAACCGGCACCGGGGAATGCGCGACCAACGCTTCGATCGCTGCGCGCTCACCCTGCGGGATCGGCTCCTCGATCCACCGCACGTCGAGCTTCGCGAGTTCGCCGGCGAGCAGCCGGCTGGTTGGCAGCGTGTAGGTCTCGCTGGCGTCGACCATCAACTCGATGTGCGGGCCGAGCAGACCACGCAACTCGCGCAGGGTAGTGATGTCGGTCTGCCACTCGGGGCCGGTGCGAACCTTGACCAGTTTCACCCCACGGTCGAGCAACGGCGCGAGCAGATCGGCGTGGTACTGAGCGGGACCTTCTTCGAGGAACGCCGACGACGCGTAGACCTCGACACGGTCCCGTAGCTGACCGATGACCGAGGCGATCGAACGACCAGCTGCCTTGCCGACGAGATCCCAGAGCGCGATCTCGACCGCTGAGCGGGCCTGTGCCCCCACCCACTGTTCGCCAAGGCGACGGCGGGTGAACAATCGCAATCGTTCAGACAACGGGTCGACCGCGATGAGTTGCTGACCGATGAGGAGCGGCGCGAACACGTCGTTGATCGCTGCTGCGACCACGCTTGCGTACGAGCAGCCGTAGCTGTCGCACGCTTCTCCCCAACCGACGGTTCCGTCGTCGGCGGTGATCTTGGCGAACAGGAACGACATGCGTTCCCGATTCGTGCCGACGGTGCATGCAACCGTCTCGACGTCGGTGATCTTCATCAGCCGAGTTCCTGCTCCACCGAGAACTCGAGGTTGTTGCCGTCGGGATCGGTGACGATGCAGATGTAACCCACGACCGCGTTGCGGTACATCGGGCCCAACAGGAGGCAGCCTTCTTCCCGTGCCATCTCGGCAACCGCGTCCACTGCTTCACGGGAGTCGAGCGACAAACCGAGGTGACTGATCGACTTCAGAAATCCGTATGTCTCTTCGATGTCGCCAGTGATCTGCTTGGGGAGTGCACCCTCGATCAGCACGATGACGAAACGGGCCAAGCCCTCGGTTGTTCGGTCGCGCTCGTTGCCCAGCCACGCGGTGCGCATCTTGGTTTCTTCGTCATAACGGTTGTGGATCAAGGCGAGCGTGGTGTACCGCTGATAGAACGCAAGCGTTCGGTCCAGGTCGCGCACCGGCAACGCGATGTGGGTGAGCAGTGAAGACGGTGCAGCAGTCATTTGAGACCTCGAATGAACGGTTGAGCGAGCGCCCTGGGCGGGCGGACGCGGGCGGCGAAGATCGACATCGCGACGATGGTCACCACGAATGGCAGGGAGGCGAGCAGGTCACCGCTGACGTCGTACCCGAGCGCTGGGAGCGACAGCCGGAACGACAACACCGAACCGAAGAGCAAACAACCGGCGATCGTTCCCCGGAGGGTCCAACCGCCGAAGATCACGGCGATGAGTGCGATGAACCCACGCCCGCCGACGATCGAATCTTCGAACTGTCCGACCGCAGCGAGGACGAGGTACGTGCCACCCATTCCTGCGGTGAGCCCAGCGATGTAGATGCTCTGGCGGCGGCGTTCGTTGACGTCGATGCCCGACACGTCGGCCGACTGGGGGTTCTCGCCGGATGACCGCAGCTCGAGTCCCCACCGAGTGCGGTAGACGAGCCACCAACAGAACGGGATGAGCGGATAGATGAGGTAGAACAGCCACGACCGGTCGAACAGCGCCGAACCGACCAGCGGAATATCCGACAGCAAAGGGATCGTCGTGGTATCGGACTTGCTCGTCTTCGGGTCGAGTTCAGACGCCAGATAACTCGTGAGACCCAGCACGAGAATGTTGAGCGTGAGGCCCACCACGAACTGGTTCGCCACCAGACGATGGCTCATCTGCGCTTGCACGATGGCGACCGAGAGCCCGGCGGCCATGCCGCACATCAGCGCAACTGCCTCGCTGCCCGTTTGATCCATCCCGACGGCTGCACCGAATGCTCCCGCCAAGAACATGCCTTCGAGCGAAATGTTCAACGTGCCCGATCGTTCGGCCACCCATTCGCCCGTGGCCCCGAACGCCAAGAACACGGCGAACGTGAGCGCATTGATGTACGCCGCCTCCGATGTGAAGACGTCGAAGATCGCACTGAAGAACGAGCCGATCACGTGCGATCCTCCGAACTCGCAACTGCGCGTCGCCGTTGACGCAAGAACATCCAGGCCGGCGGAATCAAGAGGGCGAGCACGAGCAGACCCTGGACGACATCGGTGATACGACGCTCGACACCCGTTGAAGCCAAGAAGCCAGAGCCCGTGCGCAGGCTGGCGAAGATGAATGAGACGAGCACTGCGGCCGAGCAGCGCTGCCGGGCGACCAGCGCCACCAGCAAGCCGGTCCATCCGATCTCGGAGGGAAAGCCGGGCACGAGTGTGTAGTTGCCGAAGTCACCACCGGCGAGCATCAACCCGCCAGCCAGACCGGCGAACGCGCCAGACAACATGAGTGCGCCGCTGCCGTATCGAGAAGCGCTGATGCCAGCGCGGTGCGCGGTGCGTTGGTTGTGGCCGAGCATGCGCAGCCGGAACCCCCACACCGTTCGTGCCAACGCGAACCCGACGATCATGGCGAGTGCAATGGCGAAGAACGCGGAGATGGGAAACTCGTTGCCGAACCACGTGACTCGCGGAATGCGAGTGGCGTCCTCGAGCTGTCTGCTGATCTGTTGCCGGTTCGAACGACCTTCCGCCGGAGCGAGGAGCAACCACTGGACCTTCAACCCGTAGCCCGCCAACTGTGCGGCGATGGTGACGAGCAGCAACGTCGTCAATACCTCTGGCACATTGCGCCGGTACTTGAGGGCGGCGGCGATACCGGCCCACAACGCTCCGCCGACGACGCTCGCGACGAGCAACACGAACAGTACCCACGGGCCGGGCCCGCCAAGACGTGCCCCGACGTACGCCGCCAAGGCAGCGCCCATGAAGAGCTGCCCTTCCTGGCCGATGTTCACCAGGCCGGCACGATTGGAAATGATCGAGCCGAGAGCAACCACGAGCATCGGGGTCGCAACACCGACCGTGGTGCCGATGCGGCCCGGCCCACGGACGCTGCCGTCGAGCAGCGCGTTGAAAACCGCCCCAGAGTCGCCGCCGGTGAGTTCGACGATGATCGCCGACAGCACCAGTGCAGCGCCGATACACAACACGTACAGCACGACGATCTCCGACAACAACTTCAGTCGTTGCGACCGAACTTCTGGTGATTCGTCCAGGGGCCCTACCGTGTGCGGCGGCACCTCGACCATGTCGGGAGTGGACACCGCAGCATGGTCGATGTCGGTGCTGTCGAATCCCCGAATGTCTTGACCGCTCATGCGGCTTGTCCTCCCATGAGCAAGCCGATACGACCGAGGTTGGCCTCGGCACGTTGCATCTCGCCGATGATGCGGCCCGACGAGATGACGACGATGCGGTGGGCCAGGTCGAGAATCTCGTCGAGCTCGCTCGAGATGAGCAACACCGCCACCCCTGACTGGGCGACCCGCCGGAGGCACTCGGTCATGTACTCGATGGCGCCCACATCGAGCCCTCTGGTCGGTTGGGCAGCGACGAGAACGCTTGGCTGGCGGGACAGTTCGCGCGCCAAGACGACTCGCTGTTGATTGCCGCCCGACAAGGAGAACAGCGGAGCATCCGGCCCAGAACAGGAGATTTCGAACTCCTGGATGAGTCGCTCTGCGTTGGCGCGAAGTTCGTGGCGATTGATCACGCCCGCCTTCGCCACCTGGGTCACGTCGACGAGCATGAGGTTCTCGGCAACGGTCATTTCCAGCACGACACCCGAGTCGTGACGGTCCTCCGGAACCACGCCCACCCCTGCTGACGCCATGGCACCAGCCACACCGCTGGCGACGCGCTGCCCCTGGACGCGAACTTGGCCGCCCTCGAGCCCGACGAGGCTCGACAGGACGTCGGCGAGCGCGCGCTGACCGTTTCCTTCCACTCCGGCAACGCCGACGATTTCGCCGGCGCGCACTTGCAGGCTGAGGTCGTCGAGCACGAGATGGCCGTCGTGCGACCGCACCCGAAGCCCCTCCAACCACAGCGCCACCGGGGCATCGTCTGCATCGGGTCGTGTAGAGGTGTGCTCATTGGTGTCAGATTGCAGGGGCTCGATGTGGCCGAGCCCGACACGCTCGGATCGGAGCGACACTTTGCGGCCCACCATCGCCTCGGCGAGGGCGGATGCGTCCGTACGAGCAGTGATCACGTGGTCGACCACGCGGCCCTGGCGCATGATGGTGACCTCGTCGGTGGCCTTGAGAATCTCGTCGAGTTTGTGACTCACCAGTGCCACGGCGCGGCCTTCTTCCACCACCACGTGCCGCAAGGTCTCGAAGAGCATTTCGCTCTCCGCGGGCGTCAACACCGACGTCGGCTCGTCGAAAATCAGAATCGACGGGTCACGGCGCAGACACTTGATGATTTCCACACGCTGACGCATACCGACGGGGAGGTCGCCGACGATCGCGTCCGGGTCGACGTCCAGGCCGTAGCGCTCGGAGATTTCAGCCACCCGGTCGCGAACCTCTGAGGATCGCAACCTGCCGCTGTCGCCCAAGGCGACGTTCTCCCACACGCGCAGCGGCTCGACGAGACTGAAGTGTTGGTGCACCATGCCGATGCCGTGCGCCGCAGCGGCCGTTGGGTCGAGCAAGCGTGTGCGCGCGCCGTCGATGCTGATCGTGCCCGAATCTGGCAGCACGAGGCCGATCATGATCTTCATCAGCGTCGACTTGCCGGCGCCGTTCTCACCGAGCACGCCGTGTATCCGGCCGGCGCGCAACTCGAGGTCGATCTGATCGCATGCCACCACGGCGCCGTAGCGCTTGGTGACTTGGTCGAGCCGGATCGCAACCCGGCCGTCGGGGGCCGGGCCCGAAGGCCCGGTCCCCGACCGTAAGCCAGTGTGTGCGCCCGTCAGATCGTTGTGGGGCTCACCCGCCACCGAACGCCTCTGCCGCGATGGCACCGAACTGCTCGTCGAGATCTCCGCTCGCCACGAGGGCGTAGGCGGCGTCCATCTCGGCCTGCTGCTCAGCGGTGGCCTCGCAGATGACCGCACCAGCCACGTCGGGTTCTTCGCCCGGCGAGAAGGTGATGATGTCGCCTTCCACGGCGGAACCGCTCAGGATGAGCGGGAAGATCTCACGCACGTAGTCACCGCCGTCGAAGCGCACGGCGATGTCCCACGAGAGCTCGCTCTCACGCGTACACACATCTGATGCACCGGCGCTGAGCACGATCTTGTCGGCCGCGTTTGCCAGTTGCACGACGGGCTCGTGTGATCCACCGAGGTACGGGTAGATGGCGTCAGCGCCTTCGGCCACGGCATTCTCGAATGCCGCGGAAGCGTTCTGGATGTTGTCGAAGTCGAACGGGAAGTCGCCAGACGGGACGTACGTGAACTCCAACGCTTCGTCGACGCTCTTGAGTCCCAACTCGTAGCTCAGGTAGTGCTGGATCTCGAAGCCGAGGTCACAGCAACCGATCATCGTGATGGCGTCGCCACCGCTGTCGCGGAGCAGGATCCCGGTGGCAACACCAGCGGTGTACGCGATGCCTGCGCCGTTGTCTTGGCTCTGCAAGAAGAACGGGCTCTCGGGGAATCCGGCGCCACAGTTGCAGTACCAGAAGATGTCTGGGTATTGCTCGGCGAGGTCGGGCATGGGTTCGGCGATCTCACTGGCGCCGACGATCAGGATGTCGACTGGCTGCTGGGCGAGGTTCTCGAGTTCGGTGGCGGCGTCGGCTGCCTGAATGTTGTCGACGATGATCACTTCGCCCCAACCGTTGTCTGCCGAGAACGACTCAGCGGCGTCGACGACGGCTTGGTAGTAGGCGCCGTCGTCGCGAGGGCCGGCAGCAGCGATACCGATGCGAACCTCACCGTCGCCGTTTGCGTCGAGGTCAGTGGCTTCACCGCTGGTGCCCTCGGTCATGGCCTCGGTGGTCTCCGTGGTCCCTTCCGTGGTCTCGACGGTGGTCTCCGCTGTGGTCTCTTCGGTAGCAGCCGTGGTCGCTGGAGCCTCGGCAGTGGTGCTTGCGGTAGTTGCCTCATCGTCATCCCCGCAGGCAGCCAGGACGACTGCAAGGGCGGCGACAACGGCCATCGAACGAGTGGTCATCGAACGATTCATTGGTGAACGTGAGGCTCGTGAGCCCGTCGGTTGATCGGTTCCCCTTGACATTTGTGCTGGTTCCTCTCCCTAGGTTTGGCCTGATGGTCAGACCAAGAATGCATGGTACTCGCGGCACATTTCCGCGCTGTTACCAGATCGTGTTCAGTTGATGGTCGGGCTGCCAGCGCTCAGATTGCCGGCGCTGTGTTGGCGGTAACGCTTGGTCAGCCAGCGGTTGAATCGCACGTGGCTTTCCTCCTGCCACGAATAGCGACCACGAGGTGCGAAACGAGAGCGCAGCCCCCGTTGCACCTTGGTCGTGGCATCTTGGTCTTGCTCCACGAACACTTGAACGCCCACATCGGTGAGCTTCAGCTTGTGCTCGAACAGCGGATCCTCCAACGCCGACGGATGGAAGATGTAGCCGATCTCCACATCGATGGTTTCGGGGCCGGTCGGACGAACGAGGAAGAAGAAGCATTGGTCAGGTGCGCTGCCGAGACACAGCGTCGGTGGAATGAGCGCAAACGTCGACCGCATCCGCTCCTCGTCGGTGAGCTTCGGGAACACGGGCATGATCGAGCGATGGGTGGCGTTGAATCCACCGTCGATGTGGGTGTAGCCGCCGGTGCGGAAGATCACGTTCGACTGGTCGTTCCACTCCACCGGGAATTCGCTGAGGTTGCTCGGACAGAAGTCCTGCACGTATTGGTGGAGGCGGTTTGCGTGGTAGCCGTCGTTGAAGTTCTCGAACATCACCTTCCAGTTCCAGGGCAAGTTCGACAACGTGAACGTTCCCGGGCACACGGCATCGGCGAGGTCGTAGTTCGCGATGAACGGGTCGTAGTCAGCGAGCGTCGGTGCCAGCGGCGCTGCATCGGGATCGAGATTGACGAACACGAATCCCTGCCAGAGCTCGACGGCCAACCGGGGCAGGCCGTACTCCGACTTGTCGAAATCGACGGTGCGCTCCATGGCCGGCGCCCCGAGCAGGCGGCCGTCGAGGGCGTAGTTCCAGTGGTGGTACGGGCACTTGAACGTGCTGGAGTTGCCGGCCCCGTCGCACACTTGCATGGCGCGGTGCTGGCACACGGCCGACATGGCGTTGATGTCGCCGGCCTTGTCGCGCACGACGATGATCGGCTCGTCACAAATGGTGACGGTGAACCAATCGCCGGGGTTGGGAATGCGCTCGGCACGTCCGGCGCAGAGCCACTCTTTCGCGTACAACGCATCGCGTTCGAACGCCAGCACCTCGGGCGAGGTGTACACCTCGGGCGGCAGCGTGATCGCCGTGCTGACGTCTCTCGTGGACGCATCGAGCGACTCGATCAGATCGACCAATGGCTGAACCGAAAGTGGGGTGTCCAATGCGGTCACGATGGGGCCTCCAAGGGGTTTGTTTCCGCGATGTACTGGGGGATGTACTGGGGGATGTGCTGGGGGATGTGCTGGGGGGAGGCTGCCGCCTCGGCGAGCAGGAACTTGCGTATCTTCCCCACGCTGGTGCGGGGTAGGTCGTCGACGATGACGTAGCGGTGTGGACGCTTCGCCTTGCCGAGTTTGGCCTCACTCCAGGCCATGAGGTCCGCGATCAACGATTCGTGGGTCTG
>JBBREA010000047.1:0-22355 GCA_038203385.1 Acidimicrobiales bacterium
AACGCTGTTGCCGAGCAGTTCGTCCACGAGGGCGAGGAGTTGGTGAACGACGTTGCGCCAGCCGTCCATCTGGATCCGAAAGGGCCCGGTCGCCAGGCCCACGAGGACGGCCGCAGTTGCGCTGTCGATGGTGCCGGCGTCGAGTTCGCAGCTCGCGCCATCAGCCACCATCGCCTCACGGAGCTGGTCGGCGTAGGTATGCAGGCGGGCGGCTGCTTCGGGCGCAGCCGTCGTGAGAGCCCGGTATCGAAGATGGCCGATTAGTGTTGCGATGTCGTCGACCGGGTCGCCGATCCCCGCATCGTCGACGTCGAGCAGGCCAGAGATCTCGCCGTCGACCACGATCAACTGGGCCTCGTGCAAGTCGCCGTGCACGAGTGTGCCGCTTCGCTCGATTGAACCCGGGACGAGTGTGTTGAACTGGGTGGCCAGTCGGGCGAGTCGATCCTGCTCCTCGGGCAACACCGCACCCAGCATCTGGGCGTGAGCCGCTGCGTCGACGGTCCTCGATCGGCGCCCCGAAACGGTGGTTCCCGGCGCCGTGTCGGCGAGGCGCCGGCGCAGGTTGACGAGTTGATCAACCGCCGGCAGCGTTGCCGACTCGTCTTTCATGAGTTCGCGCAAGGTTGGACCCTCGATCTCGGCCAGCGCGAACCAGCCCGCCGATTCGTCTGCAGCAAGCACCGCAGGTACCGGCAAACCCGACGCTGCAAGGCGACGATGACGCTCGAGGAGCGACGCGGTCGTCGAGGGAGCGACGACCTTGATGAACATGCGACGCCCCGTTGTGTCGACAGCTTTGATGACGGCGCGTTCGGTGGGCCGGTAGACGACCACCTCGAGATCGATCGGTGCCTCGAGGACTTCGGCGAACAGGGAGGCCGCCCGATGCGGAGTGACCGCATCGGTCAACGTCGTCAAGACAGGGTCGAACGGCCACTTCCACACTCCTACGGTGAGGATGCGGTCGTCGAGTTCGGCTTCCACGGGGACGGTTCCGGCCGGAGCGCCGTGCATCGTGGTTGCAGCCATCAACGTGGCCGTCTCGATGGTGCCGTCGGTGCCTTCGATCTGGGCTCGAAACCGAACCACGAGATCGGTTCCCGGTCGGTACTGCACTTGGACCGACTCGCAATGAACCAGCCTGCCAGCAGTTGCTTTGACGGCTGCGCCGATGACGTCGAACGCTGCAGGCCCGGTGAGGAACGCTGCCGCCGGAAGGAGCGCATCGTCGATCACACCCTCGAACATTGGGCGACCCGCATGGCGAGACGATGACAAGGAGATGAGAAGACTCTCACAATCCCCAGTCCTGACAGTCGAAGAGCGTCTCAAGCGGGGGTGTTCAAGCGGTATCCCATTCCCCGCACGGTCTCGATGGTGTCGCCGCCGATCTTGCGGCGAAGATACCGGACGTAGACGTCGACGACGTTCGAACCTGGATCGAAGTCGTACCCCCACACGTGGGACAGCAACTGCTGCCGTGAGAGCACCTGGCCAGGGTGACGTAAGAACGTTTCCAACAACGCGAACTCGCGGCCGGTGAGTTCGATTGTGCGCGACTCGTACTTTGCCCGCCGTGACCGCAGGTCGAGTGCCAAAGTTCCCGAGCTCAGCACCGTGGACTCCTGCACCGCCTCGTTGCGCAGGCGCAGCCGAATGCGAGCTTGCAGTTCTTCGAATCGGAACGGCTTCGTCACATAGTCATCAGCGCCATCTTCGAGACTGCCAACCGTGTCATCCACGCCGTCGCGGGCCGTCAAGATGATGACCGGTAGTCGTTCGCCCCGATCGCGGATGTCGCGCAGCACGGTGCGGCCGTCGAGCCCAGGGAGACCGAGATCGAGGATCATCAGGTCGAATGATTCGTCGCGCGCCAGCGCACGCGCGTCGGTTCCGTTGTCGACAGCGATGGTGCTGTAACCGTTGGCCCGCAGGCCCTTCTCCAGAAACGAGACGATGCGGCCCTCGTCCTCAGCGATCAAGATTCGTGTCACGGCAGGTTCTCCTGGTTGGGCAACTCGTCTGGGGGTTCGACAGGAATCTCGATGACGAATCGTGCCCCACCATCGGGCTCGTTGCTGGCGCTGGCAGTGCCGCCATGGGCTCGGGCGATCGCATCGACAATAGATAGACCGAGCCCCATGCCTTCTGTGCGCGCCGCTCTACTCGCCACTCCACGGAACTGACGACGGAAGAGCTTGTCGAGATTCTCGGTGTCGATGCCGGGCCCGGTATCGCGAACCCAACAGCGAACAGATTCGACATCGCCCATCGTGGATCGCTCGGCGCCGATACCGATCTCGGCGCCCTCGCTGGTGTGTTGCACCGAGTTGGAGGCGAGGTTGAGCACAGCCTGCATGACTCGCGCCTCATCTGCCACCATCACGACGGTCCCGAGCCGAGGTGATGCATCGACGACCCAACGACGCTGGCCGATCGATCCGACTCGTTGCATGAGGCCGTCCATGAACTCGCCCAGATCGAATGGTTCGAACCGCAAGAACGCACCGTGTTCCGCCTTGGCGAGGAGCAACAGGTCGTCGACGTAACGGCTCATGCGGCCGAGTTCATCGGTGATGATGGCCTGAGACTCGGCGCGCTCACCAGGGTCATCGCCGAGCAATTCCACATGCCCCGAAACGATGGTGATGGGTGTGCGCAGCTCGTGGGCGACGTCATCGAGGAACTGGCGCTGCCCCTCGAAGCCTGCTTCGAGGCGATCGAGCATCTCGTTGAAGGTGGTTCCCAGCTCGGCGAGTTCATCGTTGCCACTCACTGGAATTCGCAGTGACAGGTCCGATTCGGTGATGTTGCGGGCTGTCCTGGTGAGTTCCCGGGCCGGCCTAAGCACACGTCCCGCCAACGTCCACGCGAGCGAACCGGTGACGATGAGCACTGTCGCCCCAGCGAGGAGGATGATGCGAACGATCTGAGTGATCTCAGCGCGGTCCGTCTCCGGGAAGTACGCCACAACAAACGTGCCGAGTGTGGCGCCGTCGGCCTCGCTGAGCGGTGCAGCGAGAAATGTCATTTCTCCAGCCGTAGTGGAGACGGTGCCGCGGGTTGGCTGGTCCGCTGCGGCCCACGCTGCCGTGAGGCGCGTGTCGTCAGTGAGGTCGGGTGCGTTGAAGGTGCGCAACACGAGTTCGTCGTCAACGAGCGCGTAGTAGGCCTCGTTCTCGCTCGGAATGTTGCGATTGAAGAACGTCGAGAAGATCGCCTCGACATCGTTCCCAAACGGTTCGCCTGTCTCTGGATCGTTGCCGCCGGCGAGAACTCGAAGCTCCTCTACCTCCTGGGCGAGCAGAATCTCGATGTCGTTGTCGAGTCGGGTCAGCAGCATCTGCCTCGTCACCAACACCGATATCGCCAGTGCTGCGGCCAGTAGTGCGACGTAGCCCACAACGATTCGGGCACGCACCCCCCAAGCAAAGGTTCGGGCGCGGGGACCGCTGTTCTCCGCCCCGATCGGTGTGCGGTCAGCCTTCATCACCCGACTTCGTCGTCTTCGTCGTCTACGTCGTCTACGTCGACGTCGTCGTCGTCTAGGTCGTCTACGTCGCCGCCATCGTCATCGTCATCGTCATCGTCATCGTCATGGTGATCAACATCGTCGTCGTCGGCAACTGGCTGGGCGATCGGTGCCGGAGGGGGAGCAGTCGCGACGGTTCGGTTGGCTGGTGCGGGCGTCTGTCCGACGAACTCGGCGGTGTTCCTCGGCGGTGTCGGCGCTGATGATCCGTCGCTCATAGAGTTCGCAGGCACCGATACAGCGGTGACCGGCGCCGTGCGCGGGGGATCGGTCGTGCCTGTTGGCGTCGTCGTCGCCTCGACGGCACTGCCAGTGGTCGTTGCGTCGGTCGTTGTGTCGGTCGTTGCTGCGTCGGTTGTTGCTGCGTCGGTTGTTGCTGCGTCTGTTGTTGCAGGGTCAGTCGTTGCTGCGGCGCCGTTGGTCAGCACGATGGGCTGCACCGATGGCGGTGGGTCATCGAAAGTCCCTGCCACCATCATCACCGCTCCGAAGCCAAGGAGGACGGCCGCGCAAAAGGCCGTGATCGTCCAGAGAAACCGGAGAGTGGGCGGGGAGATCACGAAGTTGTCGTCACACGTTCGAACTTGGCTGTTGCAATCGGCGGATGGAGCAATCGGCTGGTGGCGAGATCGGTGCGAACACGGCCGATCCGAGCCGACTGCAGGCTTCCACACAAGGTCGCGTGGGCGCATGAAACCATGATGAGAATCTTCTCATCTCCGAGCGTCGTGCACCACGCGGGTGCAGGTGCTTGACAGACCGATTCATTTTCCTTACCGTGTGGCCCAATTCCCACGCGACCGGCCGGGAGGCCACGTTGGTGAGTTCAGCACAGAGCCACTTCGGCGGTTGACGATTTCGTTACCGTCAAGGTAGGATCTTCCGTTGCCGTGCGTCGACTTGTCTGTCCCCAATTCCAGGTGCAGTCTTTGGCGCGCTTCGGCGCATGTGCTTTCCCAACACAACTGCCTAGTGCAACAGAGGTGACCCGTGGCTAGTCGCTCGACCTCCCGTGAGCGTTATTCGTTCGCAAATCTGGACGAACCGCTTGAAATCCCCGACTTGATCGCGATTCAGCGTGAGAGCTTCCAGTGGTTCCTTGAAGAGGGGCTCGCGAACACGTTCCGCGACATCTCTCCGATCAAGGACTTCTCTGAGTCGCTCCAGCTCGAACTCGAGTTTGATCCGTTCGACGAAGACTTGCGCCCGCCGCCCAAGTTCAGCGTCGAGGACTGCAAAGAGAAAGACATGACGTACAGCGCGCCGATCTTCGTGCGCGCTCGCTTCATGAACCGCAATACGGGCGAGATCAAAGAGCAGACCGTGTTCATGGGCGACCTTCCCGCCATGACCCCCAAGGGCACGTTCATCATCAACGGCACCGAGCGCGTCGTGGTGTCGCAGCTGGTCCGTAGCCCCGGCGTCATCTTCGAGCCGGGCGAGCGGTACCGCTTGCGTAACCTCACCAAGCACCAGCTCGTCAAGGGCACCATTCACCCGTACCGCGGCGAATGGATGGAGTTCGACGTCGAGCAGCGTCCCGGTAAAGACGTCACGTGCGGCACCCGTGTTGCCCGCAAGCGTCGCCTCGGCATCTTCACGTTGCTGCGGGCCCTCGGGTACGACGAGGCCAACGCTCCCGGCTTCCTCGAGCGCTTCGTCGCCGAGTTCGACTTCCTCGAAGGCCAGTGGGACAAAGAACGCGACGTCGCGCCTACCCAAGACGAGGCACTTGTCGAGATCTACAAGCGGGCCCGCCCGGGCGAACCGCCCACGGTCGAGTCGGCCAAGGCGTACTTCCGCAACGCATTCTTCGAGAGCCGTCGCTACGACCTCAGCCGCGTGGGACGTTACAAGCTCAACCGCAAGCTGGGCGCTGAAGTCGCCAAGATCGGCGCACAGTTCGGTTTGGCCGACAAGTTCAACGCCGAGGGCGAGCCGTTGCTCGACCTGCCCGTCGAGGGCCAGCACGTGCTCAGCCGGGTCGAAGTGCTCGCATCGGTCACCTACATGCTCAACCTGGTCAAGCAAGAGCCTGGCTACCGCCTCGACGACCAGGATCACTTCGCGAACCGTCGTATCCGTTCGGTGGGCGAGCTCATCCAGAACCAAGTGCGCATCGGCCTCAGCCGTATGGAGCGTGTGGTTCGTGAGCGCATGACCACCCAAGACGTCGAGTCGATCACACCGCAGACGCTCATCAACATTCGCCCGGTCGTCGCTGCGATCAAGGAGTTCTTCGGAACCTCGCAGCTGTCGCAGTTCATGGACCAGGTGAACCCGTTGTCGGGTCTCACCCATCGCCGTCGTTTGTCGGCACTCGGGCCGGGCGGTCTGTCTCGCGAACGTGCCGGCTTCGAAGTCCGCGACGTTCACTTCAGCCACTACGGCCGTATGTGCCCCATCGAAACGCCGGAAGGCCCCAACATCGGCCTCATCGGTGGTTTGTCCACCTACGCCCGGGTCAACGAGTTCGGGTTCATCGAGTCGCCGTATCGCAAGATCGAAAACGGCAAAGTCACCGGCGAGATCGTGTACATGGCCGCCGACGAAGAAGAGAACTACGTCGTCGCTCAGGCCAACACGCCGATCAACCCCGACGGCTCGCTGCGTGACGCCCGCGTGCTCGTGCGCCGGTCGCCTCAGGCTGCCAGCCTCGACGACCTGCGCAAGATGCTCGAACAAGAGAGCTTCTTCGGTGCCACCACCGACATCGGCTACGTGCCGCCGTCGGAAGTGGACTACATGGACGTCTCGCCCAAGCAGATCGTGTCGATCGCTACGGCCCTGATTCCCTTCCTCGAACACGACGACGCCAACCGTGCGCTCATGGGCGCCAACATGCAGCGTCAGGCTGTGCCGTTGCTGCGTGCCGAGGCTCCGTACATCGGTACGGGTGTAGAAGATCGTGCCGCTCGCGACGCAGCCGATCTCATCGCGGCGGCCGACGATGGCGAAGTCACCGAGGTCACTGGTGCGTCCATCACGGTGCAGTACAAGTCCGAGGGCAAGGTCACCTACAAGCTCTCCAAGTTCCGCCGGTCGAACCAAGACACGTGCATCAACCAACGTCCCCGTGTGATCGAAGGCGACAAGGTGTCGAAGGGCACCATCCTTGCCGACGGTCCTTCGACCGACTTCGGTGAGCTGGCGCTCGGCAAGAACCTCCTCGTGGCGTTCATCCCATGGGAGGGCTACAACTTCGAAGACGCGATCATCCTCTCCGAGCGTTTGGTGAAAGACGACGTCCTCACCTCGATCCACATCCACGAGCATGAAGTCGACGCACGTGACACCAAGCTCGGCCCGGAAGAGATCAGCCGCGACATTCCCAACCTCAGCGACGACATCCTCGCTGACCTCGACGACCGCGGCATCATCCGCGTCGGCGCCGAAGTCAACGCCGGCGACGTGTTGGTGGGCAAGGTCACGCCAAAGGGTGAAACCGAACTCACGCCCGAAGAGCGCCTGCTGCGCGCCATCTTCGGTGAGAAGGCCCGCGAGGTGCGCGACACCAGTCTCAAGGTGCCTCACGGTGAGTCGGGCAAGGTCATCGACGTCAAAGTGTTCAACCGCGACGACGGCGACGAGTTGCCGCCAGGCGTCAACCAGCTCGTCCGCGTCTACGTGGCCCAGAAGCGCAAGATCTCGGTGGGCGACAAGCTCGCCGGTCGCCACGGAAACAAGGGCGTCATTTCGCGAATCCTTCCCATCGAAGACATGCCCTATACCGCCGACGGCACTCCGGTCGACATTCTTCTCAACCCGCTCGGCGTTCCGAGCCGCATGAACGTGGGGCAGGTGCTCGAATCGCACCTCGGCTACTGCGCTCGCTGGGGCTGGACCGACGCCGAGGGCAATCGAGTCGGCGACGAGCCCATTCGCGGCACCGAGAAGAAGACCCGGCCGATCACCAAGCCCGCCACGTTCATTTCCACACCGGTGTTCGACGGTGCGAACTGGGACGAGGAAGACAAGGCCGGCAAGCATCAGACGATTCAGCAGATCTTCGCCCAACTGAATCCTGAGACCGCCTCGGGCGACACGCTCATCGGCCTCAACGGCAAGCAGACGTTGTTCAACGGCCGCACCGGCGAGCCGTACGACAACCCCATCACCACCGGCTACATGTACATCTTGAAACTCGCCCACTTGGTGGACGACAAGATCCACGCCCGCTCCACCGGCCCGTACTCCATGATCACGCAGCAGCCGCTGGGTGGTAAGGCCCAGTTCGGTGGCCAGCGCTTCGGCGAAATGGAAGTGTGGGCACTCGAGGCCTACGGTGCTGCCTACTGCTTGCAGGAACTGCTCACCATCAAGTCCGACGACGTGCTCGGCCGGGTGAAGGTGTACGAAGCCATCGTCAAGGGCGACAACATTCCCGAGCCGGGTGTGCCTGAGTCGTTCAAGGTGCTCATGAAGGAGATGCAGGCACTCTGCATCAACGTCGAAGTGCTTGGCGACGATGGCCGCGAGATCGAGATGCGCGACCTCGACGACGAAGTCTTCCGCGCTGCGGAAGAACTTGGCATCGACATCTCACGTCCCGAGCGTGGCTCCGACGACGACGATCGAGATCGTCAACGCGCCAGCCGCTGAGTCGATAGTGGAATGCGAACCGAGGCGCCGAACGGAAACCCGTTCGGCGCCTCGTTCGCGTTTCAGTCGCTGTCGGTGAGGTCTTCTACGTGCACTTCGATGCCGAGGCTGGTGGCGAGGCTGGAGATCGAGTCGAGCATGGCGTCGACCTCGACGCTCACCGGTACCGCCAAGCGGGCCGTGAACTCGAAGGTCCTTGTGCCGCCGTCGCCCGGGATGTCGGTCACGGTGCCCATCCGCAGGATGCTGATGCCGAGATCGCCGAATCGTTTCGAGATCTCATGGACGACTCCAGGTTGGTCGTCGCCCGTGATGCGAAGGTGCACCGCGACAGCCTCGGGCGTCGCGGCGGGTTCCTCGATCTGTTGTGCGGTGACGTGCAAACCCTGATCGCGCAAGACCACCAAGTTGGTGAGGAGCTCGTCGACATGGTCCTCGCCCACCTCCACCACCACGACCCCGGCGAACGTGCCGGCGATCTCAGCCAATTCGCTGCGCTTCCAGCTGCCGTCGTGAAAGCGCACGACGTCAGCCAATGAGGCCACGATGCCCGCCCGGTCGCGCCCGATGATGGTCAGTACCAGCTCGATCATCACGTCACTATGGCACGGCGCCCGCATTGGCGAGCGGTTGACGGTGTGGCTGCCGACAGGTTCATTCACGTTGGAGTCGCAGGTTGATCACGTCGAAGTCGAATGTCAGCTCATCGATCGACCGCAACCCCCAGCGACAGAAGCCGCGGATACGGCTGTCGCAATCCTCCGAACCTTGCGCTCACGGTCGAAAGGCCGTCAGTCGGCACCTGACGCACGCCCTTAGCCGGCCGACGTCGAACCGAGGTCCGTCGTGTCCGTTGACGCGAACGACTCGGCCGGCAGCGGCTGGCGGCTGCCGCTCATCGCCGCGCCCGGGAACCCGTGCTGTCGCCACGCCTCGTACGTCGCGATGGCGACCGAGTTGGCGAGGTTGATGGACCGATTGCCCGGCATCATCGGAATCCGCACGGGTTCACACTCGGCAACGATGTCGGCCGGCAACCCACTGGTCTCGCACCCGAACACCAACACATCGGTAGGTGCGATGCTCACCTCGTGGAGGTGCCGGGCGGCGTGGGAAGTGAAGGCAAGTCGCCGACCACCGTTGATCGCCTGATTGGCGGTAGCCCAATCTGGGTGTTGGCGAACGTCGGCGAGCTCGCGATAGTCGAGGCCGGCGCGTTTCACTCGTGCGTCGGTGATCTCGAAACCAAACGGCTCGACCAGGTGGAGCGCAAAACCAAGGTTGGAAGCGAGGCGAATGATGGCGCCGGTGTTCCCACCGATCTGCGGATGCACCAACACAACGGAGATCACGATGCGGAAAGACCTTCGACGTTCGCTGGCGCGGGCACGATGGATCCTACGTCTGAAGCACCGCCAGAGGCACCTGCTTGCCTTCATGATGAGAGCATGACGGAGCTGTCGGCTCGATTGCGTGAGGCTGTCGATGGGCTGCCGTTGACGCCTGGCATGCAGGCGGTCGAGAGTCTGCCAGGGTCCGAGTTCCTCACTGACCAGGCGTCGCGGGTCAGTGGCCGACGTGCTAACGCACGTCGTATGTGATCTGCATCTCTTTGACGCCATTGATCAGATTCGAATGGAGGCGCCGCGGTGGCGCTGCGATGGCGATGTTGTCGACCGTCGCCAGCAGCTCAGTGAACAACAACCGCAGCGATACCCGTGCCAGGTTGGCGCCGAGACAGAAGTGTTGGCCGATGCCGAACGACTGTTGCGGGTTGGGGGAACGGTCGATGTTGAAGGTGTGCGGATCGTCGAATACCGCTGGGTCGCGATTCGACCCGGCGTACCACATCAGTACCTTGTCGCCCGTGGCGACCGGCTGTTCGCCGATCATCACGTCGTTGGTGGCGGTTCGTCGGAAGTGATGGATCGGCGGCTGCCACCGCAAGATTTCTTCGACTGCACCGGGCATCAGGTCGGGATCGGCGGTGAGACGCGTCAACGATTCTGGGTGTTCGAGCAAGGCGATCAGGCCCTGTGACGAAGCGGTCCGGGTTGTCTCGTTGCCAGCAACGATCAGAAACATGAAGAACAACGTGAATTCGATGTCGGTCAGCTTGCGACCATCGACCTCTGCCTGCAGCAGCATGCTGGTGAGGCTGTCGGAGGGATTGGCCCGAACCCGTGCGGCCATCTCGCTGGCGTAGCCGAAGATCTCGATCGAGGCGTTGATCGATGTCTCTGGTGTCGGGGCGACTTCGGGGTCTTGGTCGTCGATGAGTGCGTGGCTGAGCTCGTACAAGCGGTAGCGGTCGGCCTCGGGCACGCCCATCAACTCGCTGATCGACCACATCGGGATGCGGGCAGCGACGTCGGCGACGAAGTCGCACTGGTTGTAGTCGCGCATCTCGCCGACCACCCGTGCGGTCTCGGTGCGCAGCGAGTCGCCTAGCTGGGAGATCATCTTCGGGGTGAAGGCCTTGGCAACGATGCCGCGGAAATCGCGGTGCTCGGGTGGGTCCATGCCGATGATGATCATCCGGACCTGGTCGAGTCCGCCGTCCGGTGGGTCGAGTCGTAGCGGGCCGCCGACCCAACTCGAGAACTCGCGCGGTGTTGTCGAGATTCGGCGTACATCCTCGTGGCGGGTGATCGCCCAAAAGCCTTGACCGTCCGACTCTTCGTGCCAGTGCACGGGGCTCTCGCGGCGCAGTTGGTCTAGCCAGGCGTGGGGTGCGCCGCGCTCCCATACCGAGGCATCGGTCAGGTCGATCTCGCTGAGATCGCTGACGGTGGTGCTGGACTCTGTCGTCGTCATGTTGGCAACCGTTTCTCGTGAGGTGAGGAGGTGATGACCGGCACGACGAACGATTCGATCATCGCCCGTTCGCTGGTGGAGTCGCGGCCGGGATTGGCCAACAGCGACAAGATCGAGCGCAACATCCACTCGCCGCGGAGTTCGAGTTCGTCCTGGTTGAGCGACTGGTGCTTGGCTTGCTCGGCGAATCCGGCGGTCATCAGCCGCATCAAGTCGGCATCGCGGGCGATCTGCATCGGGACGGCCATGTTCTCCGGCTCGAACCACACCGCGAGAAGCGGGTCAGCGCGTACTGCGGCGATGCCAGCCAGGATTCGGTCGGCCAGCGAACCCGGCGAACCGGCGCGTTGAGTTGCCAGTTGTTCGGTGATTCGCCGTGTCGCCCGGTGAACGTACGCGACGTGCAGGGTCGACTGGTTGGGGAAGTAGCGGTACAACGTTGCTCGCGCGCATCCGGCGGCCCGAGCGATGTCGATCATGGTCGCGTTGGCGACGCCGAACTCGGCGAACGCACGCCCAGCGGCGTCGAGAAGCTCATCGATGGCGAGGATCTCATCCTCGTGCCGATGCCATTGCGTATGAGACACATTGGCTAGTATGCCTCATTATGTCTAGCGACCGCAATGACCTCATCCTCATCGACAAGCCGCGTCCGCATACCACCGTGATCACGCTCAACCGTCCAGAGCGAATGAACTCGATGGCGTTCGAGCTGATGGCCCCGCTCCACGACGCAATCGCCGAGGTCGGTTCCGACAATGACACGACATGCGTGATTCTCACCGGTGCCGGGCGTGGGTTCTGTTCGGGCGCTGACACCCGCGGCGAGGGTGGTCCACCGCCGAACATCGAAGGCCTCACCCGGAGCAGCATCGGTACCAGGGCAATGTCGTTGCTGGCCGACCTCGTTCCGGCGATGCAGCGTATGCAACAGCCGGTGATCTGCGCCATCAACGGTGCGGCGATCGGCGGCGGAATGTGCCTGACGCTTGGCGCAGACATCCGACTCGCCGGCGAGTCTGCGTACTTCCGAGCGGCCGGTATCAACAATGGCCTCACAGCCACCGAACTCGGTTTGAGCTTCCTGTTGCCGCGCGCGATCGGCTCGTCTCGTGCGTTCGAGATCATGCTGTCGGGTCGGGACGTCGACGCCCACGAGGCTGCCTCGATCGGACTCGTGTCGCGGGTGGTACCCGACGACCAGTTGCTCGACGAGGCACTCGACCTGGCCGACGCGATCAACGGCTGGAGCACCCAAGGCACCTCGCTGACCAAGCGGGCAATGTGGGCCGGACTTGAGATGGGTAGTCTTCGGGCGGCGATCGAGATGGAGTCGCACATGCAGCTGTACGTGCGGGTGACCACCAAGAACTTCGAAGAAGGTGTTCTCGCTCGCAAAGAGGGTCGCCCGCCCAAGTTCTTGGACTGAGAGGCCACCATGACGACAGGACCGATGGGCGGCATTCGCGTCCTCGACTTTTCGATCGCCCTCACGGGCCCGTATGCCGCTGCGATGTTGGCCGACCAAGGCGCCACGGTCATCAAGGTCGAACGGCCAGGTATCGGCGATATCGCCCGCTACGTCGGCGTGGCGGTCAACGGGATGAGTTCGTTGTACCTCGTGTGCAATCGTGGCAAGCGTTCAATCGCGATCGACATGCAGACACCCGAGGGTGTCGACATCGTCCTCAAACTCGCCGCCGAGACCGACGTCATCGTCCAGAACTACCGGCCTGGGGTGATGGACCGACTCGGGCTTGGCTACGAAGACATCAAGGCGATCAACCCCGATGTCGTCTATGCGTCGCTGAGCGGGTTTGGCCCGGTCGGGCCCTACCGCGACCGCAGCGCCTATGATCCGGTGATCCAGGCCTATGCGGGCCTCGCTGTCAACCAAGCCAACCCCGATGACGGGGTGCCGACGTTCCTGCGCCAGACAGCCGCCGACAAGGTCACCTCGCTGTACGCACTGCAGGCCATCACCGCAGCCTTGTTTGCCAGGGCTCAGGGCCGCGGCGGGCAACATCTCGAGTTGGCGATGGCTGATGCGGTGACGTCGTTCCTGTGGGCCGACGCGGCTGCCAACGAGGTCCTGATGGAGTCGGACAACACCGAAAGTTCGAGCTTTGTATCGGGATCGCGGCCAATGCGATTTCTCGACGGGTGGGGCATCGTCACACCCACGTCCGACCGTGACTTCGCCGGAATGTGTAGGGCGGTTGGCGCCGAAGGGTACGACGACCCTCGTATCGCCACCTTGCCCGAGCGGATCAAGCACCGCGACATATTCGGTGCGGTCATCGACATGGTGTATGCCCTCGCCGCCAACCTGACGATGGAAGCAGCGACCGCCAGGTTCGACGCCGAGCGTGTGCCGTTCGCGATGATCCTCAGCGCCGACGAACTCACCCGCGACCCTCACGCGATCGAGGTCGGGATGTTTGTTGAGGCCGACCACCCGATCGTCGGCCGCACCCGCCTGCCGCGGCATCCGACCCAGTTCGCCGGCACGCCGGCAACGATCACTGGTAACTCGCCAAGCCTTGGACAACACACCGACGAGATCCTGACCGAGATCGGTCTGGGCGACCAGATCGAAGCACTGCGCGCAGCAAAAACCGTCGCCTGACCAACCTTCTGGTGCCTTGGATAAAAGCGATCTATGAGCCGAGGATCGGGCTATGGCTGGGGCTGCCGGGCTGTCACCCAGTTGCGGCCGCCGCCCTCGACGTGCTCGCCGCGACCTACGCCCAGCCGTACCACACCGTGTGATCGAGGCGTAGATCGCGTCTGCTCGTCCACCGGCATCCCGCCCTGATCGATGACTTCGAGTCGTTTGCGGCGTTGGTGACTCCGCCCGAAACCGAGGTGTACGAGCCGATCCCGGCGGTGTTTCGCCATCCGCTGGAGACCGAGTTGTACGGCCCTCACACCGAGTTCTGGTAGCCCAAGGCGTGCCGCCGAAACTGATGTATTCGTGACGATCGCCGACCACGAGGTGGTGGCATCGCTGCGCTCGGCGGCCGTGCCCTAGCGCTCACATGACGTTCGGGCCGCCCGACGTACGACCAAGCACTCGTGGAGTGGATGACCCGCTGGCTGATGTGAGCCCGGGCGGTGGAAGCGATCACGACGACCGGTAGCGTTTTCAGGTGCTATGTCTGTCCTCGCGGTGACGCGATACCAGACAACCGAAGACATCGTGTTATGCCCCAACCTGCGGTCCGGCGGTTCAATCGCCCGGCCACGACGCAGAGGCCATGACGCTCCGGAGCGAACAGAGAAGTGAATTTTGCTGCGGACCCATCGGTCGGCAGCACGCCCTCGATAGCCGAAACAGAGGCCTTCCATGCTCGACGTCAACATGTTCCAACAGCTCAAAATTGGGCTTGCGACATCCGACCACATCCGTGACTGGTCTCACGGTGAAGTCAAGAAGCCCGAAACGATCAACTACCGCACACTGCGCCCCGAGAAAGACGGCCTGTTCTGCGAGAAGATCTTCGGCCCCACCCGCGACTGGGAGTGCTACTGCGGCAAGTACAAGCGTGTCCGCTTCAAGGGCATCATCTGCGAGCGTTGCGGTGTCGAAGTCACCCGCTCGAAGGTGCGCCGTGACCGCATGGGTCACATCGAACTCGCCGCCCCCGTGGTCCACATCTGGTACTTGCGCGGCACCCGCTCCTGGCTGGCCTACCTCCTCGCTGGCATCGAGCCGAAGGAAGAACTCAAGGCCAAGCAGCTCGAGAAGGTCATCTACTTCGCCGCCAACCTGGTCACCTGGGTCGACGAAGAGAAGCGTCACGAAGACCTGGCTTCATTGGAAGCCGAATACCTGACCGAGCGTGACGAGGTTCGCAAGGAACTCGAACTCGCTGTCGATCGTCGTTTCAAAGAGCTCGAAGCCGAAGCGGTCGCCGCCGAAGCCGACGGCACCGACACCAAGAAGATGAAGCGCGACGCCGACAAGGAAATGGACGCCCTGCGCGAGCGCTACGAGATGGAGCTCGACCTCATCTCGCGTGCGTGGGACGAATTCAAGAGCTTGCACAGCCGCAAGATCCTCGACGACGAAATGCTGTGGCGCGAGCTGCGCGACAAGTACGGCGACTACTTCGAGGGCGGCACTGGCGCCGATGCCATCAAGCAGCTCATCGACCGGATCGACTTCGACGAAGAAGAGATCAAGCTCCGCAACGCGATCGATCCGCATTCAGAAGGCAAGCCGCTCAGCGCCCAGCGCAAGCAGAAGGCCATCAAGCGCCTGAAGATCGTGGCGTCCTTCAACCGGCGCAACGAGTCTGGCCGTCGTCTCAACGACCCCAAGGCAATGATCCTCGACGTCGTGCCGGTCATCCCGCCAGAGCTGCGCCCCATGGTGCAGCTCGACGGTGGCCGCTTCGCCACGTCGGACCTCAACGACCTGTACCGCCGCGTGATCAACCGCAACAACCGGTTGAAGCGTCTGCTCGACCTCGGCGCACCCGAGATCATCGTCAACAACGAGAAGCGCATGCTGCAGGAAGCCGTCGACGCGTTGTTCGACAACGGCCGCCGCGGCCGCCCGGTAACCGGGCCGGGCAACCGCCCGTTGAAGTCGCTGTCAGACATGTTGAAGGGCAAGCAAGGTCGCTTCCGTCAGAACCTGCTCGGCAAGCGCGTCGACTACTCGGGCCGTTCGGTCATCGTGGCCGGCCCCACGCTCAAGCTGCACCAGTGTGGTCTGCCCAAGCTCATGGCGCTCGAACTGTTCAAGCCCTTCGTCATGAAGCGCCTGGTGGATCTCGAGTTGGCGCAGAACATCAAGACCGCCAAGCGCATGGTCGAACGTCGCCGCCCGCAGGTGTGGGACGTGCTCGACGATGTCATCAAGGAACACCCCGTGCTCTTGAACCGGGCGCCCACGCTGCACCGTTTGGGAATCCAGGCGTTCGAGCCGGTGTTGGTGGAAGGCAAAGCCCTCCAAATCCACCCGCTCGTGTGCACGGCGTTCAACGCTGACTTCGACGGTGACCAGATGGCCATTCACGTGCCGCTGTCGGCCGAGGCGCAAGCCGAAGCCCGCGTGCTCATGTTGTCGGCCAACAACATCTTGTCGCCGGCCAACGGGCGCCCGATCGTGGTTCCCAGCCAAGACCTCATCATCGGCGGGTACTACCTCACCGAGCAGGTCGACGGTGCCAAGGGCGAGGGCCGTATCTTCCGTCACCTGTGGGAGGCACTCAAGGCCTACGACGAGAAAGAACTCGACCTGCATGCGTCGATTTCGTTGCGTCCCCCGCACGGCGTCGATCGCCACATCACCACGCTCGGTCGCGCGCTCTTCCAAGAGACGCTGCCGGCCACCTATGCCGAGAAGTTCGGCTACGTGCAGACGACCATCAAAAAGCGCGAGATGGGCGAGATCGTGGAGCGTCTGTCCGAGACGTACGGTGCGGTCGAAGTCGCCAATGCACTCGACGCGATCAAGAACCTCTGTTACCGGTACGCCTCCCAGTCGGGCCTCACGGTGTCGATCGACGACGTTCGTACGCCCAAGGCGAAGCGTGCCTTGCTCGACGGATACGAGGCTCAGGCTGACAAGGTCGAGTCGCAGTTCCGTCGCGGCATCATCACCGACGGCGAGCGCCGTCAGCAGGAAGTGCGCAT
This sequence comes from Acidimicrobiales bacterium, assembly GCA_038203385.1. Taxonomy (GTDB): domain Bacteria; phylum Actinomycetota; class Acidimicrobiia; order Acidimicrobiales; family Ilumatobacteraceae; genus Ilumatobacter. Next base: position 16,604 of record JBBREA010000047.1, read on the forward strand.
CTGGACCGACGCCACCAAAGACGTGCAGGACGCCATGGAAGTCGAGTTCAAGTCGCAGCGCTTCAACCCGATCGACATGATGGTCGGCTCGGGTGCTCGCGGCAACATGACCCAGATGCGTCAGATCGCCGGTATGCGTGGCCTCGTGGCCAACCCTCGCGGTGACATGATTCCTCGTCCCATCAAATCGAACTTCCGTGAGGGCCTCGAAACCCTCGAGTACTTCATCGCCACGCCGGGTGCCCGTAAGGGCCTTGTCGACACGGCGTTGCGTACTGCCGACTCGGGTTACCTCACGCGTCGTCTCGTCGACGTCGCTCAGGAACTCATCGTTCGTGAACTCGACTGTGGTTCCACGCTCGGCATCTGGATCGAAGACGTCATTGCCGATACCGCCAACCAGCGCAACTATCTCGAGACCAAGCTGTTCGGGCGTGCGCTGCTCAACGACATCACGTTGTCAAACGGCACCATCCTCACCCGGGGCACCATCGTTGGTGACGACGAGATGGTGGCGCTGCGCGACGACCCGGAGGTCAACCGGGTCCGCGTTCGTTCGGTCCTCGCCTGCGACGCCGAACTCGGTGTGTGCGCCACGTGCTACGGCCGTTCGCTGGCCACCGGCAAGTCGATCGAGCTCGGTGAGGCCGTTGGCGTCATCGCCGCTCAGTCCATCGGTGAACCTGGCACGCAGCTGACCATGCGTACGTTCCACACCGGTGGTGTGGCCGGCAAAGACATCGCCGGTGGTCTGCCCCGCGTGGTCGAGTTGTTCGAGTCCCGCACCCCCAAGGGCGCGGCGCGTCTCGCACGGGCAACCGGCATCTTGCGTATCGGCGAAGACGAAGGCAAGGGTATTCCTGTCACGGTCATCGACGACCAAGGTGAAGAGCACGAGCAGCTGTTGCCGCTCGGCGCACGGACCTTGTCCGACATCCTCGATGGCGCCGAGATCCGCGCCGGAGACAAGATCACCGACGGCCCTTCCGATCCGAAGGAGCTCATGGAGATCAAGGGCATCCGCAAGACGCAGGAGTACCTCGTCGAGGAAGTGCAGAAGGTGTACCGCGATCAAGGTGTGTCCATCCACGACAAGCACATCGAGCTCATCGTTCGTCAGATGACTCGTCGTGTCGGCGTGCAAGAACCTGGCGGCACCGACTTCCTACCGGGCGAGCGCGTCGACGCGAAGGTCTTCCGCGACACGAACCGTCGCATGGTGGAAGAGGGCAAGCGTCCAGCAGAAGGTCGCCCAGAGATCATGGGCATCACCAAGGCATCGCTGGCAACCGAATCGTGGCTGTCAGCTGCGTCCTTCCAAGAGACCACCCGGGTGCTCACCGAAGCCGCCATCGACGGCAAGGGTGACAGCCTGATCGGCCTCAAGGAGAACATCATCATCGGCAAGCTCATCCCGGCTGGCACGGGCATGATGAAGTACCGCGAGTTCGGGATCGCTGCCCCCGACTACGAGCCCATGTCGTACTACTCGAGCGACATCGAAGACGAAGACCCAGCGGCCTTCCTCGCCAACCTCCACGGTTCGTACGAAGCCGCCGCTACCGCAGAGTAAGAACCCGCCCGGCCACGCTGGGCTGCAACCAACGAACGGCCCGAGGCACACGCCTCGGGCCGTTGCGCGCCTGGCGTACGTTCAGTCGTCGATCAGGCACCGCCCGCGGGCCTGACGGTGCGATCTGGGGAACCAAGGTCGTAATGGTCGCCTTCCTGCCGGCAGCGAAGGGCAATGTCGCTCGCATCAATCGCGGTTCAACCCCGTTCGATGCCCGGGAACTGCTGGGGGCCTCGCAACGTCCAACACGATGTGTCAATGGTGAGCGCTCGGTCGCTGGTTTTCTGTGTCGCGTTGGCAGGGGCCGCATCGGCAACTGCGTCAAGCGGCGTTGCGGCCACGAGTTGTGTTGGGATCGAGCCTTCGGTCGAGGAACTCGTTGGCGGCAAGGTTGCGATATGGACCGATTTGTCTGGATCCGGGACATTCCTGTGGGATCGCTATGACTTCGCGATCACTGGCACCGTTGTGTCGGTCGAGACCAATGACGTCCCTGACTCTCCTGGGTATCTCGTGACCCGGGTTCTGTTTGATGTCCTCCACGGATACGAAGTCGACTCCGTGCCTGCCGAGTTGGTCGTGCACGAGCCCGACCACGGTTCGATGGCGGGTTACTACTTCGTCGTTGGTACGACGTACTTCGTGCCGCTCGCCGAGCACGGCCCGCAGGGCGAGGCGAACTACTCGTTCGTTTGTGATCCGATCTTGGAGCTGACGTTGGATCAAGCGACGGCGCTGCCGTCGTTCACTGCCGCTGGTGTCAATGTCGTGAGCCCTTCGGCCGGTTTTCCGTTGACGCTCACCTCATCCTCGGCGCCGACACCGGCATCGCCCGTTCCGACGACTGCTCTGTCGACAACACTCACGGCGGGAAGCGACCAGCCACCAGAATCGGCGTCCACAGCGCCGCTCGCGATGGCCGTCCCAGACGAAGAAGGTCGCAGCGGAGACACGTCGGTGTCGACCGAGACAACGGCTGCCATCGCCCTCGTCGCTCTTGCAATAATCGTCACCGGAGCGATCCTCCTGCTCTCTCGACGAAGGCACCCCGCCGTCACCTTGGCGGACGGCTGAACCCCAGTTGCCAGCCGCCAACTTCGGCACTGTCCAAGTGCCAGTTCAGGGCACGACTTCGGCCTCTTTGAGAGGGCGAACGCTGACGGCAGCGGCGTACGACGTCCGCATCATCGAGGTGGGTGCGGCTGCGCCTGGATGCCGGGGAGTTCTCCCCTCTTATTTCGTTTGCATCGAACAGATGTTCGATCTAGAGTGTGTGGATGGGAACCGGCACACTCCCCAACCAACTCACCGCAGCACTCGCCGCCGTCACGTCGATCGACCCTGCCACTGCCAGCACCGCCCAGTGCACCGAGGCATTCGCCGTACTCGGGCGACTGAAGAGCTGGACCGCCGCCACCGAAGCACGCTTCACGTCCCGGGTACGCGAACTCAACACCGCCGGACAAGGGCTACCCCCCGCTGATCTGCACGCCCGCACCCCGGGTTGCGGTACCCGCGAAGCTCAGGACAACGAACGCCGTTCCGACATCATCGACGCCGCCCCCAGCTTCGGTGACGCACTCGCCACCGGCGACATCGGCACCGCGCACGTGGACGCACTCGCGAACGCCACTACCAAACTCGACGACACGGTCCGTGATGACCTGCTCGGACGAGCCGATGACCTGCTCGCCATCGCCCGAACCCTGTCGCCGGAACGATTTGCCCGTGCACTCAGCGAACTCACCCGGAAACTCGAACGGGACCACGGTGTCGACCGCGACGAACAACGCCGCCGCCAAACGTTCCTGTCGCGACGGCTCAATCCCGCCACCGGCATGACTGAAGGCCGCTTCGCTCTGCACCCCGAACTGGCCAACAAAGTCTTCGGTGCGGTCGACCGGCACGTCGCAGCCACCATCGCAGCCGGCGAAGCTCGCGGCGACAGAGAGTTTGTCGAACGTTCCGTCGATCGCAACCGGTTGGCCGCTGAGTCACTTGGCGAGCTGATCAGCTCCACAAACAGTTCTGGCTCAAGCAGTGCTCCTGTCGCGGATGTCACGGTGATCGTCGACGTCGACACCCTCGCCACCGGTGAACTCCATGATCACAGTGTCTGCGAAACCGGTGACGGGGCGCCGATCCCCGCCGAGGTCGCCCAACGACTCGCCTGCGACGGCAACATCACCACCGTCCTCGTGAACGCAGATGGCACCGCCCTCGCCGTCGGGCGCACCACCCGCCACGCCACGCCGAAACAACGGCGAGCCCTCGCCCAGCAGTACCGAAGTTGTGCGATCGGCGACTGCGACACCCCGTACCACCGAACCGAAATCCACCACATCATCCCGTGGGAACACGGCGGACGAACAGACTTGGAAAATTTGCTGCCCGTCTGCTCGAGACACCATCACCTCATCCACACACTCCGATGGCGAATCGTCCTGCACTCTGACCGATCCATCACCATCACCGACAACAACGGACAGATCATCATCCAAACCCCACCACCCACCAGACGCCCCCACGCAGCATGACGGCGCCCAGGCGGACAACGAAACCGCCATCTGTGACGAGGGCCTCTCAGCAGCTCGCAGCGCGAGCGGCAGGGGGAGCGGCAGGGGAGCGGCCGCTGGATGTTTCCGACGACGACGGTCACTTCTGCATTCCTGGGTGCGAGGTCGTCATCAGCCGAACCCCGAGGTGTCCGCACGAGACATTGAGTCACGCATCAGCCGCCCGCCGCGACCGTCTCTCATCCTTGCGGGCCAGCTGAACACCTCCGGGGCCCGCACCCCCATCCGGTTCGCCGTGGGCGTTGGGGACGGCGGTTCGTTCCCGTAGCATTGGTTCGTCCTCTCGGGCCGGTTTGCGTCGGTTCGTACGGCGGGTGAGACCCACCGGTTTCGTCCAACACATCACATGCTGGTGGAATCACCGTGGCCGAGTTGCTGCGTTGCTCTCAGCCAGCAGAGACACACGAGGTATACATGCCAACCATTCAGCAGCTGATCCGCCAGGGTCGAGTTTCCAAAGTGACCAAGAGCAAGACTCCGGCACTCAAGGGCTCACCCCAGCGCCGAGGCGTGTGCACCCGTGTGTACACCGCCACCCCCAAGAAGCCGAACTCAGCGCTCCGCAAGGTCGCACGCGTCCGTCTGTCCAGCGGTGTCGAGATCACCGCCTACATCCCGGGCGAAGGCCACAACCTCCAAGAGCACTCCATCGTGCTCGTCCGTGGCGGTCGTGTTCGTGACCTTCCCGGTGTTCGATACAAGGTCATTCGCGGCGCGCTCGACTCCGCCGGCGTGAAGAATCGCAAGAAGGCCCGTAGCCGCTACGGCGCGAAGAGGGACAAGTAAGTCATGCCACGTAAAGGTCCAGCTCCCCGCCGCGAACTCGTCGCCGACCCCATTCACCATTCGGTGGTCGTGACGCAGCTCATCAACAAGGTCATGTTGCACGGCAAGCGCAGCATCGCCGAGAAAATCGTTTACGACGCGATGACCATCATCGCCAACAAGACCAACGAAGACCCGCTCGACACCGTCAAGCGCGCCGTCGAAAACGTCAAGCCCCCGCTCGAGGTGCGCAGCCGCCGCGTCGGTGGCGCCACGTATCAGGTTCCGGTCGAGGTTCGCCCTCGTCGTGCCGGCACGTTGGCCATTCGGTGGATCGTTGACTTCAGCCGCAAGCGCCGCGAGCGCTCCATGGCTGAATGCTTGGCGAACGAACTGATGGACGCCGCCAACGGTCTCGGCGCCGCCATGAAGAAGCGTGACGACATGCAGAAGATGGCAGAGTCGAACCGCGCCTTCGCTCACTACCGCTGGTGACAGCCGACCGGTGACGTCGCTCCGGCGGCACGCCGGTGAACGAATCGAACGACAGCCCGCCGTCACGGCGGGCTGTCGCCTTTTTCTGTCGGCCCTGGCGAGAACGGCCCCAGCCTGGCCTGCCGTTCACGAACGCACTAATGTGCGGCCACGGGGGACACCGACGACGAAGGGGACAGTCGATGAACGTTCAATCGATCATCGGAGCCAAAGGCTCCGACGTGGCCACGATCGCTCAGACAGCGACGTTGGCCGAAGCGGTGGCGCTGCTCAACGACCGAAAGATCGGCGCACTCGTGGTGTCGGGCGACGGACGCGCGATCAGTGGCATCCTGTCCGAACG
>JBBREA010000048.1:0-22149 GCA_038203385.1 Acidimicrobiales bacterium
CACAACATCGAATGGGCCAACGGCGGCAGAACCGCCCAGACCACCGCTCTCCCACTTTTTTCCACCAATAACCGGTAAAAAGCCCCCACCCGTTGGCGACGCAACCAAGCCACCACCGTATACCACTACACCATCAGAAACGACGGCACCATCGTGCTACCCATCGGCGCCCGACCACCAACATTCCGCCCCCCAACATTCCGCCCACCAACACTCCCCCGCGGGCGCGACCCCGAAGATGCCCACCTCGACGACCCCGTCGAAATCGCCCGCCTCGCAACCATCACCCGACAACGACTCACGGCCCTCAAAACTGCCTGACCGGCCCGACTGCTGAGCCACTCCGCTTGGTGGCCGATTCTCGCTCGGCATCGTCTGCCCGGCAGCTCGGTCCGAATCGGCGCCAGCTAGTTTCCAGCCATGAAAGTTCCTCTGACCGTCAACGATTTCCTGCGGCGGGCTGAGCTGCTGTATCCGGAACGGGTGGCGATCGTCGATGATCCGGATCAGCCCTCCGAGTCGTGGGACGCGATCACCTACGTCGAAATGGCGCGCCGGGCGCAGGCAATGGCCGCGGGCCTCGATGCGTTGGGAATTGGGGTCGGGGAACGCGTGGCCATGGTGTCGCACAACTCGGCGCGCCTCCTCACCGCTCTGTTCGGAGTGTCTGGTTCGGGTCGCATCCTCGTGCCCATCAACTTCCGGCTCGTTGCTGAGGAGGTGTCGTACATCATCAAGCACTCTGGTGCACGCTTATTACTGGTCGACCCCGATCTCGAAGAAGCGCTGGCCTCGGTCGAGTGCGAGATGAAGTGGACCATCGGGGCCGAGTCCGACGCCCGGTTGATGAAGTTCGACGTGGAGCCGCAGGAGTGGGACGCTGATGAAGACGCCACCGCCACCATCAACTACACCTCTGGCACCACCGCACGCCCCAAGGGCGTCCAGCTGACGCATCGCAACGTGTGGCTGAATGCCACGCTGTTCGGCTGGCACATGGGCGTGAACGAACGAGACGTGTACATGCATATCCTCCCGCAGTTCCACTGCAATGGCTGGGGAATGTTGTACGCCGTGACCGGTATGGGCGGCAAGCACATCATTCAGCGCAAGGCGGACGGCAAGCAGATCTTGGAACGTGTGGCTGAACACGGTGTCACGTACTGGTGCGGTGCTCCTGCGGTGCTCAACATGATTCTGGATGCGGCTGCCAACTGGGAGGGGCCGATCCCCGGCTCCGGCACGTTGCGGTGCACGATTGCCGGCGCGCCGCCGCCCACGCTCACCATCGAGCGCACCATCAACGAGCTGGGTTGGCAGTTCAATCAGATTTACGGATTGACCGAAACCTCCCCACTGCTCACCATCAACCGGCCACGGCCGGAGTGGGATCACCTACCCACCCGCGAGCAGGCGACCCTGCTGAATCGTGCGGGCGGCCCAGCCATCGGCGTGACGATCAAGATCGACGAGTCGGGCGAAGTGTGTGCCCGGTCGAACGTGGTGATGAACGGCTACTGGGACCAGCCGGATCAAACCGCCATGGCAATTCGAGACGGCTACTTCCATACCGGCGACGGCGGCTCGGTGGACACCACGGGCTACCTCACGATCGCCGACCGCAAGAAAGATGTCATCATCACGGGCGGCGAGAACGTGTCATCGATCGAGGTCGAAGACGCCATCTTCCAGCATCCCGAAATCACCGAGGTTGCAGTCATCGGCATTCCCGACCACAAGTGGGGCGAACTCGTGACCGCTCTCGTCGTCACATCGCCTGGCTCACTCCTGACGGAAGCCGACGTGATCGCGTGGACCAGGCAGAAGCTCGCCGGCTACAAGTGCCCCAAAAAGGTCGAGTTCCGCACCGAACTCGCCCGCACCGCAACCGGAAAACTGCAAAAGTTCAAACTTCGCGAACCGTTCTGGCAAGGCTTTGACAAGCAGGTGAACTGAGCACTCGATTCTCTCGCCGGAGCGGCTTGCTACGATCACGCTCCATGGGTATCTGGGCCTCGCTGATCTACAGGGACGCGCCCGCGGCGATCGACTTCTTGTGCGACGTGCTGGGCTTCGAACGCCAACTCGTGGTGCCCGCTGCCGACGACCCGGGCGTCATCGAGCACAGCCAGTTGCGCTGGCCCGAGGGCGGAACCGTGCAGGTGTCCACGGTGGCACGACCAGGCAATCCGTTCGCCGATCGTCCCGTCGGAGCCGAGTCGCTGTACATCGTCACCGCCGACCCACACACTGTGTGGAAACGCTGCCAAGCGGCAGGCCTTGCCGTGGTACAGGCACCCATGGAGCCCGACTACGCACCCGGCACCATGGTGTTCGGCGTACGCGACTCAGATGGCAACATCTTCAGTTTCGGCAGCTATGCGGGTCAGGACTGAAGCAGCGCCGGCCGTACGTCTATTCGGCGGCCGAGTACCTCGTGGAGCGATCGGTCGCGGAGGCACCCCTCACCTGTTCGGCGCAATCGTTCAGATCTGCCAGATAGTCGTCGATGACGTCAGCATTGGTGTTGCTCACCGTGGCGTGGAGCGAGTCGGGCGGGTTCTGACGATCATGCAGCCAGCCCTTCGCCGCAAGCGCGTCTCCCAACGCAAACACATCGATGGGCGACGACGACGTCGGGTCGGCGGCGATTGCCAACAGGTGAAACGTCGGATCGCCGAGAATACACAGCCCCTCGATTGCCCTGGCGCCTGCGCGGAGACGATCGGAGTTCTCGAGCGTCGTGCGGGCGAGGTCTACGTAGCCGTCGACACCGAGATGCTGCATCACGGCCCACGCTGCTGCCATCGGCGCTCCGGAACGGGTGCCTTGCAGGTTTGGCGACGCGTACAGTCCGCCCAGCCAACTGTCGAACAAGAAGATCTGGTTGAACCGAAGTTCTTTGGTGCGGTGCAAGATCACGCTGACGCCTTTGGGGGCATAACCGAGCTTGTGAATGTCGGCTGAGATCGAATGCACGCCGTCGACGCGAAAGTCCCACTGCGGCACCGGCCGGCCCAACATCTCGGCGAACGGCAACACGAAACCACCCATGCAAGCATCGACATGACAGTTGGCGCCCACGGTCGCAGCGAGGGCGGCAATGGCAGGGATGTCGTCGACCACACCCTGGGGGTACTGCGGAGCCGATCCGACGACGAGGACCGTGTTCTCGTTCACCATGGCAGCCATTGCCTCGACGTCAGCGGACCAATCGTTGCGAACCGGCGCTGAATGGATAGGCATGTCGAACATGTGCGCCGACTTGTGGAATGCGGCGTGCGCTGACTCGGCCACGACGATCTCGCCGTGACGAATGCCACGCTCTGACCGACCACGCTCGCGCGCTGCGAGAACGCCGCATTGGATCGACTCGGTACCGCCACTGGTGAGGAACCCGGCCGCGCTGTCGGGGCCGTGCAGCAGACGAGCAGTCCAATCGACGACCTCGTGCTCGATCGACATCAACGACGGAAACGCGAACGGGTTCAGTGCATTCTCGTGGAGATACATGACAGCCGCCTGTTCGGCGACCGAGTGCACAGAGTGGCCGCCATTGAACACCAACCCAAACGTGCGCCCGTCTCGCCAGCGCGCATCGTCGCCGCGCTTGTTGCTGAGCTGCTCGATGACGTCGCCGATGGCCCGACCGGCTCGACCCAACTGCTGGCTCTCAGTAGACATGGTCGGAGAGTAGGCGACTCAAGACGGGAATGCTGTGGCGAGGGCAGCCTGGAAGATGTTGCGGAGTCGACTGGTCTCGGTGGGATGATCGCCCGCAACCGTGATGGCCCACGTGATGCCGTCAGCCTGCACGAGCACCATCGAATGTGCGTTTTGGATCGTCCCGGTATGGCCCCATGCCTGAGCGTCGTAGTTGATGACACCAAGTCCATACCCGACACCAAGGCCGCGCATGGCGCTCATCGAAGCGGCAGTGAGTGACTTCCACCCATCGGTCGTTGGGTCGACAGAATTGACGATGCGGACGATGTCGGTGGGAGTCGCGTTCCACGAACCGGCGGCGCCCAGTACCTCCATGAAGTTTCGGCCGGGGCTCGGGAAATGGGACACCTCGTCGGGGCCGATCTCGTACGTTGACGTGAAGCGCATGCCAGAGATGCCCAAAGGATCGAGTAACGACTCCCGCACGACCCGCTCGTAGGTCTTGCCCGTGGCGGCTTCGATCAGCAGGCCGAGCAGACAGAAGTTCATGTTGCTGTAGTCGTAGCTCGTACCAGAACCGACCATCGAGGACAGCCCTTGCACCGCTGCATCAGCACACGAGGCAGCACCGTTACCGAAGAACACCCCTTCGGCCGCCCCGAAGCCAGACCGGTGGCTGAGCAGCTGGCGAACAGTGAGTCGGGCAGCGTCGGTGTCGGGAGCAACCACACCGAGCGAGTCGACCAACATCTGGCCAATGGGATCATCGAGCGTCAGTACGCCCTCGTCGACCAACTGCATCACGACGATCGCAGTGACGGTCTTCGAGATGCTGGCGATGCGGAAGCGATCCGTGGGGGTGACCACATCGTTGCTCCCGGGTACTCGTACGCCGAACGCAGCCTCGTGAACCAACTCGCCGTCGACCATCACAGCCACACCTGCCGCAAGGTTTGCCGGAACCAATCGGCGGCTGAGAGCGTCGTCGAAGCGCAACCAGCCCGGCTCGTTCGGCGCAGCGTGGCCGGTGTCGTCGACTACCAGCAGGTCACCGACACTGACGTCGCTGGCGCTGACCTCGTCGATGAGAGGTCGTTCGAAGTCGGGCTCGACAGCCTGCAGGTCGAAAACGATCTGCTCGTCGCCACCGGCACTGGCGCCGTCTGTATTCAGCAGAACTGTGGCCGCCGCACGTTGCCCTGACGTGAACTCGGGAGCCGGAGGAGCAGCAACACGATCTTGTCCGCATGCGCCAAGCACGATGCACGCGATCACAATGCTCGCGACCAGGCCTGTCGTAGAAACCCTCACCCTCTACATGATGGCGCGTGTGGGAAGGGAATGCACGAAACTCTGGCTAGTTTGTCACCCCAGGCAGTTGTTGCACCACTGTGAGCACCGGTTCGAACAGGTCTCCTTGGCCTTCCACCCGCCGCAGCACATCGTCCGCCAAGAACCGCAGCTCGATGGAACCCTCAACTGCAGCTTGAACCTCATCCCACGAGACCGGAGTCGACACGGTGGGATCGTGGCGAGCCCGCAACGAATACGGAGCAATCGTGGTCTTGTGGTGGGCGTTCTGGCTCCAATCGACGAAGATCTTTCCGTGCCGCTCCACTTTGGCCATCACGGTGGTGACACGGCCGCGCATCTGACGCTCGAGGACTTGCCCTGTGGCGAGGGCAAAGTCTGCGCAAGCAGAGTGCGTAGCGCCGGGCGAGTTCAGCGGAACGTACATCTGCAGCCCTTTGGAACCAGAGGTCTTGCACCACGCTTGTAAACCCACCGCGTCCAGAACCTCCCTAGTAGCAAGCGCAACCTCGCAACATTCCACGATCGTCGCCGGAGCACCCGGATCGAAGTCGAACACCAAGACCCGGGGAGTGTCGAGATCGACAGCCAGGGCCATTGGCGCGTGGATCTCGATGGCGGCCATGTTGGCTGCCCACGCCATCGCCGCAGTGGAATCGATACAGCAATATTCGATACCACCCTTCCGGTCGCCTGGCCCGAGGGCGACTTGCACCCAGTCGGGGCGGTGACTGGGGCAACGCTTCTCGAAGAAACCGGTGCTTTCCGTGCCATCTGGATAGCGACGGAACGTCAGCGCCCGCCCCCGGTAGTGGGGCACGGCGACGGGGGCGATACGCACCATGTAGTCGATGACCTGCGCTTTGGTGAATCCGCTGGGATACAGAACCTTGTCGAGATTGCTCAGACTCAGGCGACGGCCCTCGACCAGCGTCTCGACCGAGGAACCAGCCATTGGTCAGGCAGATTTCTTCTTCTTGGCAGCGCTGACCTTCGCTGCAGCTGCTTTAGAGGCGGTTGTCTTCGAACCGCCGCTCTTCGCCGCAGTCGCCTTTGCAGCTGATTTCTTCGCTTTGGCTGCAGCGTCGGCTTTCTTGGTGACCGGCGTCACCTTGGCCGGAACTGTGGTGGCCGCCACCTTGCTGGGGTGCCTCCCGCGGGCCTCTTTGGCAGCGGCAACACTGGCTTCTAGTGCTGCCATGAGGTCGACCACATTCGGCTTTTCGGTAGGCGCCTCGGGCATCGTGAACTCTTGCCCCGATGCCTTGATCTGAATGAGGTCCAGCACCTGCTCGCGGTACTCGTCGCGGTACTTGTCGGGCTCGAACGTGGCGCTGAGCGAAGCGACCAGCGATTCGGCCATGGCGACTTCGCGCGGGGTGACTTCGACCTCGTCGAGACCCTGCAGTTCGTCGATGGCGGCGGGATCGAGAACTTCGTCTGCGTAGGACAGGGTCGACATGACCAGCCGACCGTCTTCGGCGCGAATGGCCGCCGTGTACTGCTTGTTCCGCATGACGAATCGGCCGATCGCCACTTTGCCGCTTTCTTCCATCGCTCGGGCGAGCAACACGTACGGCTTAGGGTTGGGGCCAGGCGCGACGTAGTACGCGCTGTCGTAGTACACCGGGTCGATCTCGTCGAGGTCGACGAACTCTTCGAGATCAACGGTCTTGGTGGCTGCAGGTATGAACGGTTCCAGTTCATCGGGATCGACAAGGATGTACCGATCACGCGACACCTCGTAACCCTTGGCGATGTGCTCGTCGGGAACCACTGATCCGTCGAGGGCCGAGACCTTCTGATACTTGATTCGCGCCATGGTGCGCTCGTCGAGTTGGTTGAACGACACGCTCTGTTTGCGCACAGCGTTGTACAGCTTCACCGGAATTGCGACCAGGCCGAAACTGATCGTCCCCGTCCAGATGGGTCGTGGCATACGGCACACGGTACCCGATCGGCCCAAGCCGAAACCGTTGCGGTCGGCGGCCCACTGCATCGGTCGTGAGTACTGTCGGGTGGGACGGGTCGGCGAGGCGTCGCGTCAGGCGTCTAGCACTGCACGAGCGACGAGGTCCGTGCCGAACGCGGTGAGGATTGCCAGATACAACAACCCTGTCGCAGCCATGACAGCCGAATACTCACGCTCTCGCAGAGCGGCGCGGGTGACGAACACCAGCACGATCGTGGTGACAGCACAGGCGGCCCAGAACCACCCGAGCACACCATCCCACCCGTCGTCGACGGTGCCGGTCCAGACGCTGACCATTCCGATCGGAATGAGTAGCGACAACACCTCCACCGGCCATGTCCATCCCACCGCTGTGACGATCTCATTCAGCAATCGACGCGGCAGACCCGGCTGCACGAGATACCAATGACCCAGCAGCATGGCGTCGGTCACAGCACCCAGAAAGGCAGCGCCCGCCAGCGTGCGCAGGATCGATGTAGCGATGTCTGCTCCGCCATTCGGCACTGCATCGACCGCGGCGAACAGCAGCCCGACAGTACCGATCACCGCCGGAACCAAATCGAGGACTGGGGGGAACTCTGGTCCACGAGACACACCGGACGAGTCGCGATCGCGTTGGATACCAGTCATGGCCTCCACCCGTTCGGTGCGACGGTCGTGTTCGACAGTCTGCCCGCTCACTCCGGCCGACTTTCGAACGATGGAAACTCCCAGCCCGAACAAGCAAGCGGCTGCGACCCCGATCGAGGCCACCTCGCGACCCCAAACGAGCCCATAGCGGAATCCCACCACGGCTGCGCTGACGGCCAGCAACAGGTAGATGCCTCGCAACAGCCACCCGTAGCCGAGACCGACCTCGCGACGGCGGGTGGTGAACCAGCAGAACGCCATACCGCCCGTTGCCCATTGCAGCAAAAACGTGGCGGCGTCGAGTCGGATCACGGCTGTGGAGGGTACGCGTCCCTGACCGAAATCGGCGGCCTAGCCTGACTGGCGCATGCCTCCCCGCCGCAACCTCGACAACCCCACTGATCGACGCGGTCATCGACGCGGACATCCACGCGGGCTGTGGAGCGGCGGTCCTCTCGTGGCCCGCGTCGTCGTTGGCTCGGCGCTGCTGCTCAGTTCGTGCCAAACAGGGCCTCGACCCACCATTACCGATGAGCGCAAGTCCGACCCAGCGGTGCAAGCGGTGACCGGCCTGCTCGACCAGGCCCGTACGAACGGCGACTTCACCGCCACGTATGACATCACGCCGACCATGATTGGATCCGCAACGGCGAACGCAACCGTCGCCGTAGCGGCGAACTCGATCACGATTGCGATTCGCGATGCGCTGTACATCATCGAGGATGGCGTCAGCCAGACGTGTGCTCCTGATCGCACCAACTGCAGCGAGGGAATTGATGACGCCCGTGTCAGCGATCTCTCCATCACCCACGCGTTCTGGGCCGACAGCGCATCGGCGCGCCTGCGCAACGACGCCGGCCGCAGCATCGGCACACCGCAGCCTCTTGCTGACCGAATTGCCGACCAGTCAGCGACGTGCGTCGACGTTCCCGTCGCCGGCGGGTCGATCTTGTATTGCGCGCTCGATGTGGGTCCACTCGCTCGCTACCGCGGCGCCGACTCCACGATCGAACTCACCTCGTTCACGCCCGGAAACGGCGCACCGGCCGGTACCAGCCCCGACGCCTGACCGGCCTGAGGCAGCAGGTCGATGTAGCAGCCGGATGATCCAGGCGATCTGTCAGGCGTCGACGCAGACCAGCTCGTGGCTGACGGTGTTGAACGGATGCGGCCCTGCCTCGGTCGCGACCACGATGTCTTCAAGCCGCATGCCCCACTGCCCCGGCACGTAGATGCCGGGCTCGATACTGAACGCATGGCCAGCGCTGAGAGCAGTTCGATTGCCTTCGACGATGTAGGGGTCTTCGTGCTCTTCGAGACCGATCCCGTGCCCAGTGCGATGCACGAAGTACTCGCCGTACCCGGCGTCGGCGATGATCGCCCGACCCGTACGGTCGACATCTTCGCACGGGGTACCCAGAACCGCTGAGGCCACCGACGCTTGCTGCGCTGCGAGGAGCACGGCGTAGGCCTCGGCAACGTCGGGCGCCGCCGTGGTCACGTCGCCGGTGAACACGCATCGCGTGATGTCGGAGCAGTAGCCGTTCATCGTGCCGCCGAAGTCGCACAACACGATCTCGTTCTCGCGAATCACTCGGGCGCCTGCGTGGTGGTGCGGGCTCGCCGCGTTCTCACCTGCCGCAACGATGGCGAAGTTCACCTTCTGGTGGCCTTCGGCGATGATTCGGGCCGACAGATCGGCAGAGACCGCAGCCTCGGTGCGGCCCACTAGGGGAATGTTCCCAGCGTGCAACTCGGCTGCGATCCGATCGACCGCGGCGCCGGCGGCAGCCAGCGCGGCAACCTCGGCCGCGTCTTTCACCACCCGGTGTGGACCCACCACGTCGACCGCCCGACGATATTGAGCACCAGGCAACTGTGGCAGTAGCTCGACGAGGAAACGCGCCCACATCTGATCGCCCACAGCAATGGAACGAGCACCAGCTGCGAACTCAGCAGCCAGCGCCGTGGGGTCGTCAGTCTCGTTCCACGGCACCAACTGGAACACTCCGGGCTGCTCGACCACGCGGGGTGCTTCCAGCCGCGGGATGATCAGCTTCGCGTCGCCATCTTGCGGCACGACCAAGAGCGTCAACCGTTCCAAGGGCATGGCCAGATATCCGGTGAGGTATGGCAAGTCGTGGCCCACCGACAACATCAGTACGTCGACGTCGAGTTCGCGCATCGAGGCACGAACACGATCGAGACGGTTCAAGTAGATCTCACTCACGCTCGTGAGGATACGAGGCCGACGACCCTGTCGGTTGGCGCGCCAGTACGTACGGGGGCACCGCACCCACTTCCTTGGCCGCGACCGGGTCGTGGCGCACACGACGACATATTCTCGGCCGCATGGGAACCATCGTCGATCTCGCCCCCAGCCAAGAATCCACCGGTGCCGCCAGTGATGCCGCCACTGAACCCACAACTCCTCGTGGTTATCTGAGTGTGCCGTCGAGCGGATCTGGTCCCGGAGTGCTCGTGGTGCAGGAGTGGTGGGGTCTCGATTCGGGCATCAAAGAGATGGCCGACCGTCTGGCCGCTGAGGGATTCGTTGCCCTCGCCCCCGATCTCTTTCGAGGCGAGCTCGCCGGTCACACCGAGATGGACAAGGCTGGCGAACTCATGAATTCCATGCCGTTCGACCGGGCGGCCGCAGATATGAGTGCAGCAGTCGACTTCCTCATCGCCGACGGGGCAGTCACGAGTGACGCGATCGGTGTGGTGGGATTCTGCATGGGAGGCATGCTCAGCTTCTACATCGCTGCCAATCGACCCGACTCAGTGCGCGCCCTCGTGCCGTTCTACGGCTTTCCGTCTGGCGACGGGCAACCCGACTATGCCCAGATCACCGCGGCGATCCAGGGCCACATGGCAGACCACGACGACTTCTTCCCCCCGGAGGGAGCCCGCGAACTCGAGGGACGACTGCAAGCACTCGGCCTCGATGCCACCCTGACGGTGCACCCCGGCTCCGGCCACGCCTTCATGGCTCCCCACAACGCGCTCGGCACGCAAGACAACGATTTGTACCAGCAGATCTGGCCACAGGTGGTTGCGTTTCTGCATACCCATCTTTCGTAACGCAACCTGGCAGGCAGCGTCGAGACGTCGTCGTCTTGATGACCGACCAGGCACGAGCCGTGCCGTCCGATGAGTCAGGCCGAGGTCGGCGCCAATGATCACTTGCTTATGGAAACGATCGAGCGCAGGATGGATTCTGGCTCAGCCGCGATTTCCGCTGAGCCGGAGCGGGCCGACCGTTGGGGATGGGTCGTCGGAACTTGACGGACGTAGGCGACCGCCTTCGACCCTGGGACAACTCCGACCGGTCAACATCTCTTCAATGGTCGGCCTGGGACGCCTCACGACGCACTGCGTGCGCCGCCTCCAGCCGAGACCGTTGCGCATGAACACGCGCTTCGCAACCGTCGAGATGGTCGTTGACGAGACCCATCGCTTGCATGAACGCATAGATCGTGGTCGGGCCGACAAATGACCAGCCGCGTTGCTTGAGGTCCTTGGAGAGTCGAGTTGACAGATCCGTCTTCGCCTCGATCGAGGCCGGCGCCACATCACTGAGGTCGGCATGGACCCAGAAATACGCCCCCAACGAACCGTGTTGATCGATCATCTGGATCGCGCAGCGAGCGTTGTTGATGGACGACCGAATCTTGCCGCCGTGGCGAACGATGCCAGCGTCGGCGAGCAGGCGATCGATGTCGCGCCGATCGAACTCGGCCACCACGTATGGGTCGAATCCAGCGAACGCCGCCCGGAAATTCTCGCGCTTTCGAAGAATGGTGAGCCACGACAGGCCCGATTGGAAGCCCTCGAGACACAGCTTCTCGAACAGTCGATCATTCGATGTGACTCCACGGCCCCACTCATTGTCGTGGTACGCCATGTAGTCAGCAGTGGACGTTCCCCACCAACAGCGGGCCACCCCGTCTTCACCAATTTCGACTCGCATCGCTGCGATCTTGCCACACGCCGATCCGGCCTCGATCACAGAGTTGGCAATGCCGGCCCGAGGGCGAGCCGACGCTCGAGTCCTTTCACCGCTGCGTACAACGTGTCGTTGACTGGTGTGGGTACACCTGCCTCGAGACCACCTCGAATCACGGCTCCGTGAATCACGTCGACCTCAGTTCGCGAGCCCTTTTCCACGCTCTGCAACATCGATGCCTTGAACCCGTAGGGCAATCCATCCCAGGCGCGTCGCCATGGTTCCTGGGGGTCGGTGGAGACGATGGCGACACCGAGTGCACGAGCGACCGCCATTGCCTCGGCGACGGTAGCGATTGCCGACCGTGCGATGTGGGGCTCCACCGAGAGTTCGCCGTAGGGCAATCCTGTGAGAGCGCTCCAGGCGCCGGTGGCCACGTTGACGAACAGCTTTTCCCACATGGTGACACCTATGTCCTCGCTGACCGATGTCGCCATCCCGGCGCGATCGAACACTGATGCCAACTCCTCGATGCGTTCGGTGTGTCGTCCATCGAGTTCACCGATCGTGGTCTGCCGGCCGATGACCCCGAACTCGACGACGCCGGGCTCGATGAGTCGACCGCCGATGAACGTTCGGCCGGCTACCACTCGTTCGCGCCCCACGACCTCACCGATGAGGTCTTCGCAACCCACGCCATTTTGTAACGACAGCACGACCGTGCCGACTCCGAGCGAGGGCAGCGCAGCGCGCACGGCGCCGACGGTGTCGAACGACTTCACGAGCACGACGGCAAGATCTACGACGCCGACGACGTTGTAGTCAGTTGCAGCCGCAACGGGCGCGAGGATTCTCTCGGCTCCGTCATCGAGCCACACGCCGCCAGCGTTTGCGATCGCCCTGACGTGCGCAGTGTTGCGCGTGACCAGGACGACGCCATGGCCCGACAGCCCCAGCAATCCCCCGATTGCCGACCCGAGCGAGCCCGCTCCCACGATCACCACACGCATCAGTCGGAAGGTAGCTGAAGCCGGGGTCGGAGCCCTGCTTCCGGACGCCATACTGGGGGCCGTTATGACCCCGACAGACGGCACGACCGACTCAGCGACACACCACAGCACGCCCGGTCGCCCGGCCGACTTCGTGCGGGAGTTGGTCGCGGCCGACATCGAGCAGGGAACCTTCGGTGGGCGAGTGCAAACTCGCTTCCCGCCAGAGCCCAACGGATACCTGCACATCGGGCATGCCAAGGCGATCACACTCGACTTCGAGCTCGCCCGAGAGTTCGGCGGCACGTGCAACTTGCGATTCGACGACACCAACCCCGACACCGAGGAGACGTCGTACGTCGAAGGCATCATCGCCGACATGGCATGGCTCGGCTATTCGGTCGACACGGTGCTGTACGCCAGCGACTACTTCGAGCAGATCTATGAATGGGCTGAACTGCTCGTCAATGACGGCAAGGCGTACGTCGACGATCAAGATGCAGAGACCATTCGCGCCCAACGCGGCGGGTACGGCAACCCCGGCGTCGAATCTCCGTTTCGCACACGCCCGCCATCGGAGAACCTCGACTTGCTGCGGCGCATGCGCGCCGGCGAATTTGCCGACGGCAGTCGCACTCTCCGCGCCAAGATCGACATGCAACACGAAAACATGCAACTCCGCGACCCGGTGATGTACCGCATCCGTCGCGGCCATCACCACCGCACCGGGGACGCTTGGGTGATCTATCCCACGTACGACTGGGCCCACGGGCAGAGCGACGCCATCGAAGGTGTCACACATTCGCTGTGCACTCTGGAGTTCGACAGTCATCGTGCGTTGTACGACTGGTACCTCGATCAGTTGCCCCTGCCCGGCGACCAGCCGCGTCAAACCGAGTTCGCCCGGCTCAACCTCACCCACACCATCACCAGCAAGCGCACGTTGGCGAAGGTCGTCAGCGATGGTCACGTCGACGGGTGGGACGACGCACGGATGCCAACACTGCGGGGCATGCGTCGGCGGGGTTACCCGGCTAGCGCGATCTGCGACTTCATGGCGTTCATCGGGGTTGCCCGCACCAACAGCCGACACCAGATCGAACTGCTGGAATCGTTCGTTCGCACCCAGCTGAACCGCACGGCACAACGACGTATGGCCGTACTGGACCCCATCGAGCTCGTGCTCACCAACTGGCCGGCTGGCGCGGACGGCACGTCAGCGGTGGAGCACTTCGACATCGTGAACAATCCCGAGAACGACGCTGACGGCACGCGATCAGTGCCATTCGGAGGCACGTTGTTCATCGAGCGCGACGACTTCATGGCCGACCCACCCAAACAGTTCTTCCGGCTGTCACCGGGCCGCGAGGTTCGCCTGCGCGGGGCGTACCTGGTGACGTGCACCGGGTTCGAGACCGACGAAGCGGGCAACGTCACCCGAGTGCTGGCCGAGTACGACCCAGACACCCGCGGCGGGTCCGCTCCAGACGGCCGCAAGGTGAAGTCCACCATGCACTGGGTATCTGCTGATCACGCACTCGACGCCACGGTCGCGTTGTACGAGCGGCTCTTTGCGGCCGAAGCACCGGGCGATGCCACTGGCGACCCGATCGACGATCTGCATCCGCAGTCCCGTGAGATTCGCTCGCAGTGCAAGGTCGAGGCCGCCCTTGCAGACACGCCGGCAGGTGCCGTCGTGCAGTTCGAGCGGCTCGGATACTTTGCTCACGACTCCGAACAACCGTTGCTGTTCCACCGCACGGTCGGTCTGCGTGACGAGTGGGCAAACATCCAAAAACGCACGTAGCAACTCACCTCCGCACGTCCGGCTGGCGTTTCGTCAGGACCACTTCCGGGTACGTTGCCTGCCATGAACGCCACGTTCCCCCGAGCGCGCCGCGCAACTCGGCGACCAGTCACTCGATTGATCGCAGTGGCCTCCGCGGCGCTCGTGGTGGTCGCCATGTCGAGCTGTTCAGACGAGGCGACAGTCAGCCCGTCCGTTGTGGTGCTCGGCGACTCGCTCACGGCGCCCATCGGCGACCCAAACAACACCGCGCAAGATTGGTTCGCCACGGCAAACGCCGATGCGAACATGCAGCTGCTCGCCAACGCAGGAATCGGCGGCGAAACGACCGACCAGATTCTGGCGCGAGTGGACGACGATGTACTTGCGCGAGCGCCTCAGTTCACCACAGTGCTCGCTGGCACCAACGACGTGTTCAAGGGAGTCGACGCTGCCACCATACAAACCAACTTGTCGATGATCTATGACAAGTTGGAGTTCACCAACGTCGGCATCATCGCCTTCACGATTCCCCCACTGCTCATGCAAGACGAGGTGAAGGCCCAGACGCTGCGCGACGTGAATGCGTGGATGCGCGCCACGGTCGAGTCGAACTGGCCGAGCGCAAGCCTCGTCGATTGGTCCGCTGCGCTGTCCTGGGAGGGTGACGAAGCCCTCCCCAATCCGTCCTTCGTCGTGGATGGGATTCACTTCAACGAAGCGGGCGCCAAGGCTGCCGGTGAGGCAGCGGCTCCGACGTTCGATGCAGTCGCCGAATCGGCGGGCGAGTGACGCCACCTGAGTCCAGTCGCTAGCTGTGACCCTGCTCCCCACGACCGTCTAGCGATAGGGGCTCGATCCGGTCGGCCGGTTCGAAGCCGAGTACCTGCCCGTAGAACCACAGTTCGGCCTCCATCGACCGGATCTGATTCTCTGCTCGACGAAAGCCATGGCCTTCGCCCTCGAACTCGATGTACGCCACCCGGTGACCCTGCGCCAGCACTGCATCGACGATGAGCTCTGAATGATGGGGTGGCACCACCGGGTCGTCGGACCCTTGAAAGACGATCAATGGCGAGGCCAGATCATCCACGTGGTTGATCGGCGAGCGCTGATGGTACAGATCTGCTCGCTCCGGATAGGGGCCGATCAACTGGATCGAGTAGCGCGACTCGAACTTGTGGTCGTCGTTGAGGAGCGCCACCATGTCGGTCACTCCGAAGTAGTTCGCACCGGCAGCGAAGCGATCCGAGGTGGCAAGAGCGAGCAACGCCGTGGTACCGCCCGCACTTCCACCGCGGATGAGCACACGTTTGCCGTCGACGTCACCGCGGGCCACGAGATGGTCGACCGCCGCGATGGCATCGTCGACGTCGGCGACACCCCACTGACCGCGCAGCAGATTGCGGAATGAGCGCCCGTACCTGCTGCTTCCACGGAAATCGATGTCGACCACCGCGATGCCGCGACTCGTCCAGAATCGATGAGCCCGTCGAGCGTTGAAGTCGCGGGGCGCAGCCCCCGTCGGGCCACCGTGGACGTACACCAGCACCGGGGGTCGCTCTCCTTCCGGCAGACGAACACCCGGATGTGCCGGCGCGTAATACAGCGCGTAGGCAGTCGCACCGCCGCTGGTCGGGTACTCGATGAACTCTGGCGACGGCATGAAGTGAACATCGAATGGCAACTGTCGTGCGGGCCGCAGCACCTGAAGACGGCCACCAGCGAGGAGTGCGACTTCCGCCTCGCGTTGGAACGACGCACCGACGAAGACCACGCCGTCACGAACTCCACGCAACGACTCGATCGTGGTGTACGGAAGGTCCGGATATCCGCTCAACCGGTCGGACACGTGATCCGCTATGACGTGGGCATCGACACCCCGCTCACCCAGCACGAACCGAGAGTCGCCGAACCCCCAGTGGGGCTCGACGATGTCGTACTCGCCACCCGCTGCGTGCGTGAGTTCCCCTGATTCGAGCTCGACTCGATAGACGTTCCACCAGTCGGTTCGATCCGTCACCACGAACAAGCCGCCGTCTCGGCTCCACTCAGGCTGCTGCAACGCCTCGTCACCGTTTCCGGCCACGCAGCGGTGCGAGGTGGCAGCGATCTCGGCGCTGCCGGAACTCGGCGCTGTGACCGTCAGGTCAGCCAACCAGAGCTCGGTTGAGTCCCATGGCATGTTCGGGTGCATCCACTGGATCCACGCCAAGTGTTGTCCGTCCGGCGAGATTCGAGGGGAGGCGTAGAAGTCGGCTCCGGCTGCGATCACCCGAACGTGGAGGGAGTCGTCGGTTGCTACGGCGACGAGCTCGTTGATCGGTTCGGCTCCCCACTGGCCGTGGCGCTCGCGAACACATACGAACCATGCACCGTCGGGAGTTGTTCGACCGTCGGCATACCGAAGTCCGCGAGGCACTTCGGGTTCCGGGGTGATGGGCACCGGTTCTGCGCCCGGGCTCAGCCGACGTAACCGCTGGTCGGCGTCGTCGACGTAGTAGGCGACGCCATCGCCCGCCCACCACGCTCCCCCGCCGTATTCGTGTACCCGGGTTCGGACGTTCGTTTCCGGCGGCGTCACTTCCAGGACCTCGCCGGCGCTCCACCGCATCAGCACAGTGCGGCCACCCTCGTCGGGTCGGGATTCGGCCCACCAGATCAAATCGCCGTCGGAGACGATCTGGTCGATTGAGATCGCTCCGCCCGCGAGAGACGCCGCCGTGATCGGAGACGGCCAGGTTCCAGCTGTTAAGCGATTCATCGGTACATCCTCGCTGAAACCCGTCGATCAGGCGGGATGGAGTACAGCCATGCTGGAACAAATGGTTCAACTTGTGTACCCGGCCGGAACGATCTACGGTTCACCCGTCCAGCATCCCCACATTCAGGAGACCACAATGCTCGGAAAACGAATCCAGTACGGTGCTCTCGCGGCGATGCTCATCTGTGCATCAGCGACCTTCGCCGGCACCCAAGCCGGTGCGGCTCCGGGCGGGCAGGGTGGATCCCAAGCGGATTCGGCCAGCGGCGGGCAGCAAGACACGTCGGTTGCGCTGGTGCAACTCACTTCCGAGCCAGTGAGCACCGCCGCCAGCGTCGACCGGGGCAATGGGCAACGGGTCAATCTCAACGGTGCCAAGACCAAGTCGTATCGGGCCCAGCTGTCGGCCCAACGCAACGATTTCAAGCAGTGGTTGCGCAAGAACGCACCGAAGGCCAAGATCACCGGATCGTTCGACATTGCAGTGAACGCCGTCGTCGTGCAGTTGAACGGCACCAGCCTCGACGTGCTGCGCAAGGCACCGATGGTGACGAGCGCTCAGTACGAAGGTTTGTACACCAAGACTCAAGCCACCACCGTCGACCCGGTTCTCGCGTTGATCAATGCGGGGTACACGCTGAACGAGGGCGGCCACGCTGGGGCGGGTGCTGACATCATGGTTGCGGTCATCGACTCAGGTATCGATCAGGATCACCCGTGTTTCAACGGCGATGAGGTAGACGGAAACGACGGCGACAACAACGAGTTCACCAACGAAAAGGTCGTCCAGGCCAAGGTGTTCTACAACAAGGCGGCGAATCTCGGTCTCACCCCCGAGGCGGTCGACTCACACGGCACTCACGTTGCTGGAACGATCGCGTGCGAGTTCGGCACCCCTGCGAATGTCGACGGTGTCCCCATTGACTTCCCGATCTCTGGCGTCGCTCCCGCAGCGCTGCTCGGCAACTACAACGTTTTCCCTGGCGACGTGGCCAGCGCTCGCAGCGAAGACATTCTGAACGCGCTCGAAGCGGCATTCGCCGACGGCATGCACGTGGCCAACATGAGCCTTGGCGGGCCGGCGCAGGGCAACCAAGACCTGCTCACCATCGCCGTCAACAACCTGGACCGGGCCGGCATGGTCATCGCCGTCTCGGCAGGCAATGAGGGCCCCGGGTTCAGCACGGTGGGTTCGCCCGGCAGTGCGGAGCGAGCCCTCACCGCCGGTGCCTCGTCGGTACCGCATCAGGTGGCCCGCACCATTACAAACAATCTCGATCCCAGCGTTTCCACCACCGCAGTAGTTGGTGACTACGGACAGGACCTTGCAGGCCTTACCGGCGTCATCGACATCGTCGAAGCAGCAGGCGTCACAACAGCCGCGACCTTCGCAGACATTTCCCTTGCATGTTCGCCGATTCCCGCCGCGCCGCTTCTTCCGGACCCGGCTGACAAGCCGATCGCAGTGATCGCCCGCAACACGTGCGACTTCTCGGTCAAACTCCGCAACGTGCAGGCTGCCGGCTACGGCGGTGCAATCGTGGTGAATCGCGTCAACGGCGCGTTCGTCATGGGTGGCAGTGGCCCAGACCAACCGACCATTCCAGCTGCGATGATCGGCATCGACGGCATCTCCGTCGTCCTTCCGCCTGCGGCTTCTGTCACCTTGAACGCTCCGGAGTATTTCAACCCATTCGGACCAGCAAATCAGATGGCGGACTTCTCATCGCAGGGGCCGACCGATGTCGATCGACGCATCAAACCCGACGTCGTGGCTCCGGGTGTGAACGTGCTGTCTTCGGTTCCCGGTGGTGGCTTTGCATTCTTCAACGGCACATCGATGGCTTCGCCCCACCTCGCCGGGGCGGCCGCTGTGGTGCTCGGTGTACACACCGGCTGGACCGCCGCACAGGTTCGTTCGGCGATCGTCAACACGGCGAACGACACTGCGGGCGTCCTGAGTTCGTTCCCGTTCGTCCCGCTGCCCCAGGTTGCCGATCCGAACCTCACCGGCGCCGGGTTGCTCGACCTCGAAGCAGCTGTCGGCGCCAGGGTGCTGCTCGACCGAGTGAGTGTCAGTTTCGGACAGGTTCCGAAGGGCGCCGGCAAGACGCTCACGCAGTCCGTCGGCATCACGCCCGGAACCGTCACCGACGTCGACGTCGTCGACGCGTCCGGGAGCGCGACCTTCTCAGCCGTGTTCAGCGGCTCCACCATCACCGTTACGGCGGTCACGGCGAAGCAAGCCACACCAGGGCCGAGTTGGGCCACGGTCGTGCTGACGGACGCCACCGGAGAAGCCGCGCACTTCCGGGTATTCCTCCTCGTCGGCTAGCAACATGCTTGCGAGCGACGGCTCCGCCGTCCTGGGAAGGCTTCAGGGCCGTCGCTCGCAACCAACTGCGGCATGTGGCAGCATGCCGCCATGACTGACGGGTCTCAAAAGAGCACGTTGCATCGATACCTGCAGGTCGGCCGCGAGGCACTGCTCTGGAAGCTCGACGGCGTGTCCGAGTACCACGCACGACAACCGCTCGTGCCCACCGGCACCAATCTGCTCGGCGTCGTCAAGCATGTCGCGTCGGTCGAACTCGAATATTTCACGTTGGTGTTCGGCCGTCCCGCTGACCTCGATGTGCCGTGGATGATGGAAGGCTCTCCGCCAAATGCAGACATGTGGGCCACGGCCGACGAGTCGCGTGAACAGATCATCGATCTGTATCACCAGTCATGGGCTCTCGCCGACGCCACGATCGATGCGCTCGAACTGGATTCGCCTGGCCATGTGCCGTGGTGGGGCGAGAAAGGTGACGTCACGTTGCACCACATCCTCGTGCACATGATCGCCGAGACCCATCGACACGCGGGCCACGCCGATGTGTTGCGCGAAACGATCGACGGCGCTGCGGGCTGGCGAGCCGACGCAACCAACCTGCCCGGCGTCGACGAGGCATGGTGGACTGCCCATGTCGCCGAAATCCAGGCGACCGCAGAGCAGTTCCGTACCGAGCAGTGAGAGCGGCTACCAGTCGGTCGGTTGGTAGTCCTTCAGGAAGCAGCCCCACACGTGGTCGCCCGTGTTGACTCCGCTGATGATCGGGTCGACGATGCGGGCGGCACCGTCGACGATGTCGAGCGGTGGGTGGAACCTGTGTACTTCCCGTTTTCGATCAGCCACGCTGGCGGGATCCTCGTCGCTCACCCATCCGGTGTCGACGCTGTTCATGTGAATACCAGTCTGGTGGTAATCGGTGGCCGAGGTGCGGGTCATCATGTTGAGGGCCGCTTTGGCCATGTTGGTATGCGGATGGCGCGTGGTCTTGAACCGCCGGTAGAACTGGCCCTCCACGGCAGACACGTTGACGATGTGCTTGTGGTTCCCAGGCGTTCGGTCCATCAGCGGACGAAGGCGGGCGTTGATGACGAACGGTGCGACTGCATTGACGAGTTGGGTTTCCAACAGCTCTACCGACGACACCTCGTGCATGAGGAGCCTCCAGGAGTTGCGATCTCGAAGGTCCACTTGTTGCAGGTCTCGGTCGAGCCGACCAACCGGGAACAGTTCTCCAGACGCGCCTACCTGCAAGCCATCGTCAGGCAGGAGCGCAATTTGCGACAGTTCCGCAGCACGGGAGAGGCCGGGAGCGGACGACACGAGAGAATTGCGACCTTCAATGGAGTCGGTCTCGGTATCGGCAGACAGCATGTGATAGCCGCGGAGCCCTTCGTATTCCCCCACCAGAGACAGCACCGGTGGCGGAACATCTGCAACCAATGCTGTCTCGCTCTTCATCATGTGTTCGTAGAAACCCGGTGGTCGACGCACCGTTTGGCACGCGTTGTTCACGATGAAGTCAAGCCGATCGCGAGTATTCACGATGTGCGAACAGAACGCTTCCACGCTCGGCGTGTGACGTAGGTCGAGCCCGAAGATCTCGAGTCGGTCACCCCATTCGGGGTAGTCGGGCTCGGCCGCGTATCTCACTGCGGCGTCTCTCGGGAACCGGGTGGCAACGATGAGGGTTGCGCCGCACCGCAAGAGCTTGATGCCCGCTTGGTATCCGATCTTCACGCGCCCGCCGGTCAGTAGAGCAACTGTGCCCGAGAGGTCGGCCAACTCGCTGCGCTTCGTATAGTTGAAGTCGCCGCACCGCGAACACATCTGGTCGTAAAAATGGTGGACTTCCGTGCCCCGTTGCTTGCACACGTAGCAGTGTTGTGGCTCGATGGTTTCGCGAAACTCCAGCTCCTCAACGTCGCGTTGCACGAAATCGAGCGGCGGGAAGCGATTTGGTGTGGTGAACACGCGCTGAGAACGCAACGCTCGGATGCCCGTCTCGTCGAGGGTTTCTTGATCTCGTATGCGCTTCTCGGTGCGCCGCTTGGCGGTTCGAACCTTGAGTTGCCGGCGGCGTTCCTCAGGATCTGGATGGAACACGTCACCAGCGGCATTGACGAGGGCGGCGCGCTCCGTGGCCGACAGAACACTCAGTAGATCGAAGTCGCCCGCAACAGTGCAGAGGAGTTCAGTAGCCGCCCTCAGGCGATCGCGCAGCTGCACGTCTGGGTCGTCGTGATGCGCTTCGTTCACGTGCTGAATCTACCGACGAGCTCGCACATGACCTGCTGAGAGTCTCCACTGTGATGACACGCGCCACGCATTTGCTGATTCGGCGAGTTACCGGCGGTGCCGCCACTAACGTGAACGTATGACTGAACCGACTCACGCAGATCGGCTCAGTGAAACTGATCTGACCGATTTCCGCACCGCTCTCGACTCCTTGTCGATAGAACTCGAACGCTTGTCCGCACTGGAACGCGAAGGAGGCACCAATTCGGGGCCTTCGTTGACGTTTGCGCCGCGCTTCGCCGACGTGACCGTGCACGGTCGCTTACCGCAGCAATTGTCGGCAGTGAATCGTGCCCGAGCCCGCCTCGATGAGGGCACCTTCGGATTTTGCGAAGTGTGTTCCAAGCAGATTGCGATCGGCCGGCTGGAAGTCATTCCATGGGCCGAAACCTGCGTCACCTGCTCGTAGTGCCTTCGGTTCCGGTCTACGGCATCGTGCCGACACCGAGCAT
>JBBREA010000049.1:0-21944 GCA_038203385.1 Acidimicrobiales bacterium
AGCGGGCTCTGCGACGTCATCGGGTCACACCCGAACGCCATGCCGCTTCGGCTGCGCCAAGATCGGTCGCCGGGGCACCATCGGCGACGTATTCGAGCAGCATCGCTCGGTACGGTCCGCTCGCTTCGAGCTTGCCGAGGATGGCGTTCACCCCCCACACGACGCGGTCGAGAATCACGAAGCTCGGTGGCACGTTGAGCTGTTCGATCACCTCGGTGTGCGGCCCATTGACATTGAAGATGGTGGCGATGGTCTCGGCCATCCACTCACGTGAGAAGGTGAAGTGGTCGGTGAGATACGGCTGGTATGGGCTGCTGACGTACTCGAACACCAGCGCAGGGTCGAGGTGGTGACCAGTGCGCAAGAACCCGCTGAGTTCCATCGCATCGACCAATCGCTCGGGGTCGCGATGCACCACGATCGCGTCGACGCTCGGGCTGAGCAGTTCCCATTCGCCCGGCGACCACTTCTTCACCAAGCCGTAATCGAGGAAGGTGACGCTGCCGTCGTGGTGGAACTTGTAGTTGCCCGGATGCGGGTCGCCGTTGAAGAGACCGTGGCGGTTGATGGAATGCTGGGCGAACCGCCAGATGACCTCGGCGGCTCGTTGTTTCGTGTCATTCGACGCCGAGATCCGGAACTCGTCGAAGGACAGCCCGTCGACCCACTCGGTGGTGAGCAACCGCTCGGTGCAGAGTTCGGGAACCAGTTCGGGAACACGAACCCACGGATGGCCGGCGTACAGGCGGGCGAAGTCGGCGGCGTTCGACGCCTCGATCCGGTAGTCGAGCTCGTCGCGCATGCGCTCGCGCAACTCGTTGACCAGGGCCTTGGCATCGAGCCCTTTCAACATCATCGCGGAGAACATGGCGTACATCACCTCGGCTGCGTCGAGGTCGGACTCGATGGCATCTTTCACGCCCGGGTATTGCACCTTGACGGCGACATCGCGCCCGTCGTGAGTGACGGCCCGATGCACCTGACCGATACTGGCTGCAGCGGCCGGCATGTCAGCCCAGTCGAGGAACGCCTTCTCTGGCGGTTGACCGAGTTCGGTCTCGACCACCTTCGCCGCGAGCGTCGGGGCCATGGGGGCGGCATCGGCTTGCAGGGTTGCCAGGGCTGCCTGCGCTTCCTCCGGCAAGGTTTCGAGGATGAAGCCGAGGAGCTGGCCGGCTTTCATGAGCACCCCCTTCATCTCGCCGAGTTCTCTCGCTACGTCGGCTGCGGTACGTATGGCGAACTGCTGATCGAGTTCGGCGCGGCGCTCCGCAGGCGACCCGACCCCTCGCACCCTGCTGACCGCGAACCTCGCCGAGTTGCGCGCCGACAGTTTCCACACGCGTGCCGAGCGGGCGAACTTGCTGGTGAGAGGGCTTTCAGCACTTGCTTGGCGGACTTTGGCAACCCCGGCACCCAGCCCGGCGGTGAGGGCTACGAGGGACGCAACCGAAGCAACCTGGCCTTTCTTCATGACGAACCGTTCGTCACCGTTCTCGCCGAGCAAGCGGATCGATTTCGAGCACACCTTCTGCCATGGGCTCGCCGGTGACCTCATCGAAGAAGTAGGAGCCCGCGGCGAGCCGATCGAGCGCCACCTCGACGTCGGCCAGATCACGTTCGATCCGGTCGAGATCCGCCGGCGGCTGCGCCGCGACCAGGAGAGCCGGCTCGATCTGCTCGTCCTGATCGCCGGACACGGGAACGTTCACCGCCGTGACGCTAGCGGGCTCATCGCGGCCTCGAGGCAGCGAATGTGACGACCTTGCCGCGATCGATGCTGACCCAGTCGCGAGCTTCCAGGTAGGGCTGAAACGAGGTGACGATGGCCTGTTGATGTGCAGGCGTCTTGGGCTGCTGCAGTTCGAACAGGTGAGGAAACTCGACCCACGCAGTGACCGCGTTCCACAGTCGGATCGCGGCGTCGCCAGACGGTGGGTCGATGAGCACGGGCCCGAACAGGCAATGGTCACCACGGTCGCTGGGGAAGAACAGGGTGGGCACGCCGTACCCGCCTGCGGTCACGACGCGCTGGTGGTCGGTGAACACCTCGTCGTGGGTCGTGGGGTCAGCGATCGCCTGACTGACGATGTCGGGATCGAGGCCGATCTCGCTCAGCAGTTGGCGAGCAACGGACGGATCGTGGGGACGCTGCCCCTCGGTGTGCAGCGATCGGCCGGCCCGTTCGTACCACGCGTCGCACGACGACATGTCGGTACGGCGAAGGAACGCAGCAATGCGCATCATCGACCAGCCGTACGACCACTCGCGCTCCCATGGGTGCTTCTTGCCATCGACACGATTGACCTCTTCGAGGCTGAAGAACCGCCAGTTGATGGTGAGGGGCATGTGCTCTCGAACACGTCGGATCCACACTGACGTTTGATAGGCGTACGGGCACATGACGTCGAAGTGGAAGTCGACAGTGGTGATGGCTGGCACCGGATCAGCTTCGCACGACTTCACCTGGCGCTCACTGCCGAGCAGTCGGTGATCTGCTCTCGAATTGTGGGCTTCCGTGCCGGTGCGCATTCCAATCTTCGAAGAAAGATGGCGAGGGTGCTTGTCATTTGCCCTCTGTGGCGGCCAGTCTGTAGACGTGATCTCCGAACGGCAGCGAGCGATGTTGGACTTCGAACGTTCGGCTTGGAATCTCGAAGACCCCAAAGAACTCGCGATTCGGGCGCGGTTCCACTGTTCCTCCGACGACTACTATGCGGAGCTGAGCGACCTCATCGAACAACCCGAGGCAATGGATCACGACCCGCTGGTCGTGCGGCGGCTGCAGCGGCACCGGCTCCGCCGGCTCCGCGAACGGCTCGATGGAAAAATGGCTGGCGCTGACCAACATGGAGGATTGAACCAATGACTGATGGATACGACGGATCAGGTCAGGTGCCTCGCCGATCTCCTCGCGTCAACGAGCACACTCCGCCGGTCAGCGGGGTACTCGCGATCGTGCTCGCGGCCGTGGCCGTAATCGCCGGGTTCTTCATTCTTCGATCCATCACCGACGGCGGCGACGATGCAACGCTCGGAGCCATCGTGGATGCCGGTGAAGTCACCGATTCAGCGGGCGTACCCGCCTCCGCTGCGATCGATCCAAGCATGACCACGGTTCCGGTGCCGGTTGTCACCGAACCACCGTTCGTCGTCACCGGAGCTTCGGTGGTCGTGGCCAACGCCAACGGTCAGGGTGGTTCGGCCGGTCGATTCGGCTCGGTGCTGGCCAGTGCGGTCGGGTTCACCATCGCCGATCCACCGGTGAATGCCACTGCGTCTTCGGGTGGTTTGGACACCTCGGCGATCTTCTACGCCAGCACCAACCCTGCTGCAATGCCGATTGCGAACAGCCTGAATCAGGTGCTCGGCGGCACGATCGCCGTGTCGCCAATGCCCGCCGACGGCCCACCCACGCTCGACGGCGAGCTCAGCGGTGCCGACGTATTGCTGATGTTGGGTACCGACTTCGCGGCTGCCACGGCTGCAGACCTGGTGTTGCCGCTCGTCGGCGGCGGTACCACGGCAGACACGGCCGCCACAGTGGCCCCTGTCACCCCTGTGACCTCAGCGCCCTGACACGGCAAGTCTTCACCCTTGGGGCAGCAGGTCGTCGAGCACCTTGAGCGCTGCGTGTTCGATGCACCACAACGGTTCGTTGATGGAACGTTCCTCGCCGAACAAATCGGCGGTGACGTAGTTGGGAAGACGGTCTCGCACTGCGGTGTCGGCGATGCCCACGATGGCGGCCACCGCCACGTTGTACTCGGCAGCAAGACCGGCCACGCCGCCAACCACCTTGCCCTCGAAGCTCTGATGGTCGAGATGTCCTTCACCAGTGATGACGAGATCAGCACCGTCGATGACGTCAGCCAGGTTGAGTTCATCAGCGACCAATTCGAACCCTCCGACGATCGTGCCGCCCAACGCCGCGAGGCCGCCCGCCAGGCCACCGGCCGCTCCAGCGCCGATCATGGTTGACACGTCGACGCCATACTCGCTCCGGTAGTGCTGCACCAGTTGCTTCAGGCGGTTGGTGAGCAGCTTGACCTGAACCGGTGTTGCGCCCTTCTGCGGCCCGAAGACTGCCGCTGCGTCGGTGAATCGGGTGGTGACGTCACATGCGATGAGCAACTGGACGCCTCCGAGCCGGTGCGGCGACGACAAGGCCTGGATTGCCCCCAGCCCGCCGTCGGTGGTTGCCGAGCCGCCGAGCCCGACGATGATGCGCTTCGCGCCGGCGCTGACGGCGTGATCGATGAGCTCGCCCGTTCCGGCGGTGGTGGCGGCGACAGGATCGTTGCCGTCCGCGTGACCGGCCACAGCGAGCCCGCTGGCGAGCGCCATCTCGATGATCGCCGTTCCACGATGCAACCGCCATGCGGCATCCACCGGTGATCCCAGCGGCCCGGTGACGGTGGTGGTGCGATTCGCCCCACCGAGCGCATCGAGCAAACCTTCACCGCCGTCAGCGAGAGCGATCTCATCGCAGTCGATGTTGCGCGACCAGCACGCATGCCCAATGGCCCCGGCGACGTCGCGAGCGCTCGCCGTGCCACGGAACTTGTCCACTGCAGCCACGACACGCACGGCAGAACCGTAACGCGACGTGCCTGCGCGTCGCGTTACGCCGTCAGCCGCCCGCAACGGCGGGGATGATGCTGACGGTGATGCCGTCTGCGACGACGGTGTTCAACCCGTCGAGGTAGCGCACG
The DNA here is from genome assembly GCA_038203385.1 of Acidimicrobiales bacterium. Lineage (GTDB taxonomy): Bacteria > Actinomycetota > Acidimicrobiia > Acidimicrobiales > Ilumatobacteraceae > Ilumatobacter. The sequence continues at coordinate 4,716 of JBBREA010000049.1, forward strand.
TCGTCGTCGTCGACGAACACGTTGACGAACTTGTGAAGCCCGCCTTCGTCATCGAGGAGACGGTCGGCAAATCCTGGGTGCGCACCTTCGAGGGCAGCGATGACCTCGCTCAGGCTGCCAGCTGGCACTTCGACCAGCTTGTTGCCGCCCGAGAGGGGGCGAAGTGTGGTGGGAACTCGAACCGTGACAGCCATCTGTCGAAATATAACTGGTTTAGTCGGGATTCGGGCCGTGCATGTGCCCAGACATCTGCCCAGACATTGGCCCAGACATCTGCTGTATGGCCGCTGGATGGAGGTTTCCGATTGCCGCGTTAGCAGTCTCCCCTATAGAGTGCTAGCGCTCTGACTGGTCGAGTGCTACTCGACCGACACTGCACCACTAGTCATGATCCTGAAGGGGACCCGAAGATGCCGAAGCAGATTGCATACGACTCCGAAGCTCGCCACGGACTTGAAGCGGGCATGAACAAGCTCGCCGACGCCGTCCGTGTCACGCTTGGCCCGAAGGGCCGCAACGTTGTTCTCGACAAGAAGTGGGGCGCTCCCACGATCACCAACGACGGTGTGTCGATCGCCAAAGAGATCGAACTCGAAGACCCGTACGAGCAGATCGGTGCCTCGCTCGTCAAAGAGGTCGCCAAGAAGACCGACGATGTCGCCGGTGACGGCACCACCACCGCAACGGTGCTCGCGTGGGCGATGGTCCGTGAGGGCCTGCGCAACGTAGCCGCTGGTGCCAACCCGATGGTGCTCAAGAAGGGCATCGAGGCCGCAGTCATCACGGCCGTCGAGTCGATCAAATCGATCTCCGTCGAAGTCGACTCAAAAGAGCAGATCGCACAGGTCGCCTCCATCTCCGCCGCCGACGACGAGATCGGTGGTCTCATCTCCGACGCCATCGACAAAGTCGGCAAAGACGGTGTCATCACCGTCGAGGAAAGCCAGACCTTCGGTATGGACATGGACCTCGTGGAGGGCATGCGCTTCGACAAGGGCTACATCTCCCCGTACTTCGTCACCGACACCGAGCGCATGGAAGTGTCGCTCGACGACCCGTACATCCTGCTGGTGTCCTCCAAGATCACATCGGTCCGCGACCTCGTTCCCGTGCTCGAAAAGGTCATGCAGTCCAGCCGACCACTGCTGATCATCGCTGAGGACATCGAGGGCGAAGCACTCGCAACCCTGGTGGTCAACAAGATCCGCGGTACCTTCAAGTCTGCTGCTGTGAAGGCCCCGGGCTTCGGCGATCGTCGCAAGGCGATGCTGCAGGACATGGCCATTCTCACCGGCGCTCAGGTCATCAGCGAAGACGTGGGCCTCAAGCTCGACAACACCACGCTCGATCTGCTCGGCACCGCCAAGCGCGTCATCATCACCAAAGACGAAACCACCATCGTCGAGGGTGCTGGCGACGAAGACGGCATCAAGGGTCGCATCAGCCAGATCAAGGCCGAGATCGAGAACACCGACTCCGACTACGACCGTGAGAAACTGTCCGAGCGGCTCGCCAAGCTCACCGGCGGCGTTGCAGTGTTGAAGGTTGGCGCTGCCACCGAAGTGGAACTGAAAGAGAAGAAGCACCGCATCGAAGACGCCGTCAGCACCACCAAGGCGGCCATCGAAGAGGGAGTCGTGCCTGGCGGAGGCGTTGCCCTCGTTCGTGCACTCGACGCGGTCGAGGCACTCGTCGCCACCTTGGAAGGCGACGAAGCAACCGGCGCCCGTTTGGTCGCTCGTTCGCTCACAGCGCCTTTGCGCCAGATCGCAGAGAATGCCGGCATGGAAGGCGGCGTGGTCGTGGAGCGCGTGCGTTCGATGAGCGGTGCCGAGGGATTGAACGCACGAACCGGGGTCTACGAGGACCTCGTCAAGATCGGCGTCATCGACGCCGCCAAGGTCACCCGGTCGGCGCTGCAGAACGCAGCATCGATCGCCGCGCTGTTCCTCACCACCGAGGTCGTCATCGTCGAGAAGCCGGAAGCGCCGGCCGGCGGTGGCCACGCAGGCCACGACCACGACTACTGATCAGATAGCGCCTGGTGCCAGGCGTCATCGGCACAGAGTTCCTGACGAACCCCGCTCCACCTCACGGAAGGGCGGGGTTCGTCGCGTCTGGTAGTTGTTTGAGTGCGCGGAGCATGAGCAGGGCTGCGCTGCCGGCAACCCCTGCCGCTACTGCGTTTGCGGTCCGTACCCCGAACTCCTCGGTGAGCACCCCACCCAGCAGCGCCCCGACGGGTGCAGCTCCTAGCCCGAACGTGCGGAACGAGGCGACGACGCGTCCGAGCATGTGTTCCGGAGTCACTTCTTGGCGCAACGACTGGCCCGGGACGTTCGACGCCACGATCAGAAACATGGTTGCGGCCAATGTTGCGCCGGCGATCGCGACGTGCTGGGCGAACACGTTCACTGCGAGGGTGATCGCAATCGCGACCGGAGTGACAGCGAGCACGGCTGTGCGCCCGAACCGCACGGTGATTCGCTCCGCCACGATTGCGCCGAGTACGCCGCCCATCGCTGCGATTCCCATGACGAACCCGAAGGTTCGTTCACTCGCACCGAGTTCTTCGATGACAAAGATCACGTACACGCCAAAGCTGATGTTCGTGGCCAAGTTGAGCGTGGCGATGGTGCCAGCGAGCCGGCGGAGGAGTCGGTGCGCGATGAGGAAGCGAAATCCTTCGGAAATATCGGCCGAGATTCGCGTGTCGCGCCGGCGTCCTCCCTGCATCGGACGACGAACAGTCACGAGTACTGCGGCACTGAGGGCGAACGTAGCCGCGTCGACGAAGAACGGTAGTTCTGTGACCGCTGCGAAGAGCACAGCCCCCAGCCACACACCGACCACGTCGTTCAGTGCCGTGGTCGACCCGATGAGACGCGCGTTGGCGGCCTCCAGCTGATCGGTGGCGACCAACTGCGGGACAGCAGCCTGCGATGACGTGTCGACGAATACTTCACCGATGCCGATTCCCAACGCCACGATCAGAACCCACCAGATGGTTGCCTCGTCCACGAGCACCAGAACGGCAAGGAATACTGCCAAGAGCACTCGACCCAGCTGACCTGCGAGCATCAGGTGGCGACGGTCGTGGCGGTCGACGAGCGCTCCTGCGAGCGGTGCTATGAAGAACCACGGCGCCATGGTCGCCGCTGCGACCGCGCCGATGAGTCGGGCGTCGCCGGTGAGGCGGAGGGCGAGCAGCGGAAGAGCTCCCAGCCGGATGCCGTCGCCCAAGTTGGAGACCGATGCCGCCAACCAGAAGCGATAGAAGTCGCGGCCGAGGGGGGCGACGTTGTCGGCCTCAGCTAGGCGTTGCTGCATCGACAGCGCTCTCGACGAACGTGTCGTCGAAGACCGTGTCGTCGACCGACGCTTCGTCGATGGACAACCACACCAGCAGCCCTGCGAACGCGGCTACCACCGGCACGACCAGGAAGGGCCACACTTGCGCCAGAGCGTTCGGGTTGGTGTCTGCGAAGATCGCCATGCCCAGGCTTCGAACCGGGTTCAGGCCGCCGCCAGAGATGGGCATGAGGAACATCATCGATACGGCGTACGCGGCCCCGGTGAATGCGGCGGATCCAGCGCTCGACTGTTGCTGTTTGATGGATGACAACAGCACGACCACGAGCAGTGTGGCAAGCCCGAGTTCCGCTGCCAGCACGACGCCGAGATTTGCGAAGCCGGTGATGTGCACACCGAGGTCGACGCCGGGAACCACGTCTGTCGATGGCTCCCAGCCATTGGTTCCTGTAGCGAACCGTGTGGTGTCGTTCAGCCCAAAGATCACGAATGCCCCGAAGATGGCTCCCATGGTTTGCCCGAGGAGGTCGCCTGCGAGTTCTCGCCCGCTGATCGCACGAGCAAACCAGAGTGCCAGGCTGAACATCGGGTTGGTCACGGCACCGATCACCCCGATGGCGATTGCCAAGGAAGCTCCGAAGCCGATGGCGATTGCCAACGTGTCGAGATCAGACGAGCCGAGCACCATCAGGCCGGGCCCGCCCAGCATGACGATCGTGGTGCCGACGAACTCCGCCGCGACCAATCGGCCGAAAGTTTGATCGCTCATGGCAACGGAGCGTAGCTCTGCGTCACCAGTGGCTGGGTACCGCGGGGACTTGTCCCGCTCCGTAGCCTGGCGCGGTGAGCCGTTCGAGATCCCGACGCATGGTCGTCACCGAGGTCACCGACGCTGGTGCCTCACGGCGCCCCGACGAACTAGTCGAGGAAGAACCGATGTCCATCCAGCTCGACGGCACCCTGGTGTCCACCACCATGCGCACCCCTGGACATGATTTCGAACTCGCCGCAGGTTTCTGCCTGACAGAAGGGTTGCTGGGAGCCGTCACGATCACCGGTGTTCGGTACTGCGGCACCGGCAGTGCAGTCGACACCGAGTTCAACGTGGTCACGGTGGAAACCGGTGGGCGTGCCCCTGCTCCAACTCCCCGTCTAGGCAACACGTCTTCGAGCTGTGGCTGGTGTGGCAGCGATCAGATCGACGACTTGGTCGCACGGCTCGACCCGCTACCGGATTCGGCGTCGATGCCACTCGATTTGCTCGGTCGGGTTCCCGATCTGTTGCAAGGCAAGCAGCCGCTGTTCGAACGCACTGGTGCCGTTCACTCCGCTGCAGCATTCGACCGCGACGGAACGATCGGGGTCACCCGTGAAGACGTTGGCCGCCACAACGCCGTCGACAAGGTGATTGGAGCCATGTTGCTCAGCGGCGACCTTCCTGCCACTGGCCTGGGATTGTTCGTCAGCGGGCGGGCGTCGTTGGAGATGGTGCAGAAGGCTTGGGCAGCAGGCTTTTCGACGCTGGTCTCGGTCAGCGCTCCCACCGCGCTCGCGGTCGACACGGCGCGCCGAGCCAACCTGGTGTTGGCCGGCTTCGTTCGGCCCGGCCGATTCAACGTGTACGCCCCCGAGCGCTTGCCTGGGTGAGGGCCGTGCGCACGGTTGCTTCCCGCTGCGTACGGCTGTTAGGTGCTACGGCGAGTGGAGCACGGGTTCCGTGAAGTCGAGAAATTCGGCGTCACCCATCATCGCCATGAAGTCCTCGAAACCTTCCATCATTTCTGGAGGCGGAGCTTGTTGCTCGCCCAGGCGTGCGTCCTGCTCACTGGAGAAGTAGTTGAGTTCGACGAATCGGTCCGGAGCAGCCCACACTCGAAGGCCACCGATCAGGTCGGGACGCATTTCCGACGCAATGGTTTCGAACTGGCGGTCGGCAGCCTCGACGCGCGTGCGGTCGACGCCCGAAGCCTTCATTGCCTGAACGAAACCGGCAGCATCGGAGCCGCCGGCGAGATGGGACGTGACATCTCCGGTCTCGAAGAAGTCGATCTCGCCGTCGAAGCTCTTCTGGAACTCCTCATACCACGCCAGATGCTCTGGCCGCATCAGCAGCTCGTTCCCTGCTTCCTCCGACGCCCAGCGCACGAACAACAGACAACGGTGGTCGTCGGTGACTCCACCGGTCGTACCCAGGTAGCCAGCTGTCGTCGCACCGAATTCGGTGGTCCACCGACCGACTTGCCGACCGACCTCCTTGGGGTCTTTGACATTGCCCTCGAGCACCCACACGAACATGACGAGCCTCCTCAATGCGGTAGAACATCACCACTACTACTCCTCGCGGGTGGGCGAACGCAACTGTTGTCGTGCGCTCACTGTTGTCCTGCGCTCACTGTTGTCCTGGGCTCACTGTTGTCGTGAGCTCACTGTTGTCCTGGGCTCACGCCGAGCTGGTCACTTCCGGTTCGCGGGGCGAGCCTGGAGCGCTCTGGGTAGCCTGCCGTCATGCGCATGGAAACCGGAGTGTGTGTACTCCACCTGTTCTGTTCCGCACCGCAGGCGTCTGCGGTTGATCGAGATGCCGTACACGCAGCAGTCGATGCGGCCCGCACGGCCGAATGCCAGATCATCACGGCCGCACTGTTCGGGCACAAGGCGGACTCAGCCTTCATGGCGCTCGGCCCCGACGTCGCCGCGCTGCGGCGCTTTCAAGTGGCCCTGCAACAGGCCGGTTTACACGTGGTCGACAGCTACCTGTCCATCACTGAAGTGAGTGAGTATGCGCCCGGGCTGCCGGTGGAGATGGTGCAGGCCCGCCTGTACCCGGTGCTGCCGCCTGAAGGAAAGAATGCGTTCTGCTTCTACCCCATGAGCAAGCGTCGCGAGGGGCACGCCAACTGGTACGCCACACCGTTCGAGGAGCGGCGCGACATGATGATGGACCACGGCAAGAGTGGGCGGAAGTTCGCAGGCCAACTGGTGCAGCTGATCACAGGGTCCACCGGTCTCGACAGCCACGAGTGGGGCGTCACCTTGTTCGCAGTGAATCTCGAAGTGGTGAAGGACGTGGTGTACACCATGCGCTACGACAAAGGGTCGGCGCTGTACGGCGAGTTCGGCGCCTTCTACGTCGGTCTGCTCACCGATGTCGATGTACTGTTTGCCGCTCCGTAGCACATCCCATCACGGAGCTGAATTCCGCCGGGCCTGAACGTCACGGCATGAAGATCGGGGGATCGAGTGGCCGCTCGGTGCCATCGGACTCGAACTGGAATCGGTCGAACATGGCTCGAGTGCGGTCGCCGGTAGTGCCCGACAGATCGATGTTGCCCGACAAGCCGTTGTAGTCGATCTGCAGATCTTGGCTCAGCAGGTCGTTGCATTCGGCGAACGTGTCGCACAACTGGCCGACCGCAGTGACCGCGGCGATGTCTCGTCGAAATTCTCTCGGAGCGTCGCTTCCGGACTGCTGAACCGCCAGTGCAATGAGGTTGAGGCAATCCACCGCCTGGCCGGCGAAGGCACCCTCGGGGCCGCCTTCGATGGATGCCGAAGCAGGTGCAACGCCGGTGAGTCGCATGCGAACGCTCGGGCTCAAGGAACTGATCGCTTGGCGAGCCGTGCGGATGGCGTCGTTCAACACGATCTGCGGTGCCGCACCGCCTTGGGCGATCTCGTCGATTGCAGCGAGGAATCTTCCTCCGTCATCGGCGTCGGCCAACAGGATGACGACGCCCGGCGAGTCGGCAAGCACCGTGGCTGCCAACACCGACAGGTTTTCCAGGTCGCCCGAGAAGGCAACCTGGTTGACCAGTTCGAGCACGTCTCGCTCCGCGATGTCGTCCGCAACAGCGCTCGCCAGGCCGCGACCGTACGGATCGTCCAGGTAGGCAATCGTTGCGGTTGCTTCGCCCGTGCGTTCTGCCTGCCGGGCGATGGCTTCCATTTGGAGCGAGTCGCTCGGCGCGGTGCGGAAAAAGTAGCCGTTGTCGGGAAAGTCGTCGAGTGCCAGCGCGGTGGCGGTAGGGGAACAGACGACCACGCCGTTCGGGGACGACACGGCGGTGGCGAGTTGCGACAACGCCACCAGCGATGACGCCGGCCCGATGATGGCGTCCACCCCATCATCGAGCAGGTCCTGCATACCGGTTGGTGTCGACTCGTCGGCGACGGCGTAGTCCACCTCGCTACCGAGCACACCACCGTTCTCGTTGATCAGCGCGATGCCAGCCTCCACCGCGACCCGCATCGGCGTGCCGAGTGTTTCGCCTGGGCCCGTAGCGGGGAGCAACACGCCCACCTTGAGCACACCATCGTCAGCGCGCGGCGGGACGGTGCTCGTGGTGGTGTTCACGGCGGAAGTGGGAGGGGTGGCGTCATTGTCGCCGGTGCACGAAGCGGTCGTGAATGCTCCCACCGCAACCAGCGCGCCGACGCGAACTGCAATCGATCGACGGGCTGGCACCCCCTCACGATAGAAGAATGGGTGTGCCGAGCGATGTGCAACTCCCAGAACCTGCTGCCGACCTCCTCGACGTTGCCGCGCAGGTTGTCCGCCCGTGGCTCACCTCTCTGGTGCAACGACCCCCCGGTACGAACGCCATTCCCGACTCTGGCCTCTTCGAATTCGATCAACTCATCGAAACGGTCGCTGCACAGCTGCTCGCGAATCTCGAGAAGTTGCTCGCTACCGACGTGGACGCGCAGTCGGCCAACCCGCTCGCACTCTTCCGTGCCAGCACAGCACCGATCACCGAGTGGCTGAAACGGCGCAGCATCGACCCGCAGCACCGCGATCCGTTCGCGGTCGAGGCTTTTCCCGATGACATCTATGGCTTGGTTCCTGCTCGCTGGGACGACATCGATCCGTCGCTGCAGTCGCCCGGCATCACGTGGGGAGCTTGGAAGGCAATGACGATTTTGCAACGTCGGCGAGCCGAGGGTGCCCGTTGAGCCGGCGGGCCATCTATCTTGGGTGTCGATGACGACTGCGATTGTGGACAGCGCTGCCGCTCAGGCGTACGAGCACCGACTGGCGATACTCGCCGACGAGTCCGTTGGCGGGCGTGAGTTCTGTCGGCGTCTTTCGGACGCTACAGACACCTGGATCACAGCGCTCGCCGAGCAGGCTCGGGTCGCGCATCCACGCGCGCCGAAGTTTGCCTTGGTGGCAGTGGGAGGTTACGGCCGAGGAGAACTTGCCCCCTTCAGCGACCTCGACATTCTGATGGTCCACGAGAGCCAGCCCGATCGGATGGAGCCGGTGGCGTCGGCCTTGTGGTACCCCATCTGGGATGCCGGGCTGAAGTTGGGTCATGCCGTGCGAACCGTCGACGACCAACTCGTGTTGGCGAAGTCCGATCTCGACACGGCAACTGCCTTGTTGACAGCCCGCCCCATCGCCGGGGACGCAAAGCTCGTCGCCCGCATCGTCGAAGCTGGTGAATCCAACTGGCGGCGCCGGAAGAAGCGGTGGACCGCGGAACTGCAGCAGCGTGTACGGCTTCGTCAATCCGGCGCCGGCGATGTGGCGTACATCCTGGAACCCGACTTGAAGGACGGTCACGGTGGCATTCGCGACGTTCAGTCGCTGTGGTGGGCCGAGGCGGGCGACCTGCCGCTCTCGGCCACCGACAACGCTGTGCTCAACGACTGCTACGAGGTCCTCATCGACGCCCGGGTTGCGTTGCACCGAGCTACCGGCCGTCCCGGCGACACGCTGCGCCTGGAAGACCAAGATGCGGCAGCGATCAAGGCGGGGGTGGAGTCGGCCGACGCCCTCATGGCACACATCGCAGCGGCCGCCCGCACGGTGGCGTGGATCTCCGACGAGTCGTGGGGCCGAGTCGGCAAGTCCACCGGCGGGCACCCCAGCGAGGTCGCGCCAGGCGTGATGTTCATCGACGGCGAGATCGAGTTCGCCGTCCACACCGACCCGGCCGCCGATGCGCTTCACATGTTGCGACTCGCCACCGCTGCTGCGGCGCGCGAAGTGCGGATCGGTCGGCGAACGCTTGATCGGCTCGTGCAGACGGTGCCGCAATGGCCCAATCGCTGGCCTGTCGGAGCGCTGAACGCGCTCGTGGCACTACTCCTCGAGGGCCACCGCGCGATTCCGGTGATCGAATCCCTCGACCAACGTGGTCTCATCACTCGCATGTTGCCCGAATGGGAGCCGGTGCGGTCGCGACCGCAGCGCAACGCGTATCACCGGTTCACCGTCGACCGGCACCTCTGGGAGACGGCGGCGAACGCCGCTGAACTGGCTCACACGGTGGCTCGGCCAGACCTGTTGGTGCTCGGCGCACTCTTTCACGACATCGGGAAGGGTTACCCCGGGGACCACACCGAGGTCGGCATGGTCATGGTGGCTGAGATGGGCCCACGTTTGGGTTTGAACGAACACGACACGGCCGTGTTGGTGTCCATGGTCGAGCACCACCTGCTGCTCCCCGATGCGGCCGTTCGCCGCGATGTATCGGACCCGGTCACGATCAAATCGGTCGCCGATGCAGCTGGCACCCATGAGGTGGTCGAGTTGCTCCATGCGCTCACCATTGCCGACTCGGTCGCCACTGGCCCGGCCGCGTGGGGAGGGTGGAAAGAAGAACTGGTCGCCGACCTGGTCGAACGTGTGAAGCACGTCGTGAAAGGTGGCGACGTGGCGGATGCCACCTGGACCCTGTTCCCAGACGCCGACACCTTGGAAGTGATGGCTCGCGGTGCGACTGCGGTGAGCGCTGCGGGCGAGCGGCTCACTGCCGTGTATGTCGACTCGCCCGGAGCCTTCTCTCGCATCGCTGGTGTGCTGTCGCTCCACGGTCTCGATGTGGTGACTGCTCGGGCCCACTCCGACGAGCCGCAACTCGGGCGAGTGTCGATGGGCGCCGCCGAGTTCAGGGTGGATGTCGGGGATGCATCGGTCGATTGGAAACCGGTGCGGCGCGACCTCTTGCGCGCCATGCAGGGTCAGTTGGCGTTGGAACCGCGCCTGGCCGAGCGAGCCCGCACGTATCGCCGACGCCGTCCCACCCAGGCGGCAAAGCCCGCGGCTCCCAGCGTGACCTTTCACGACGGCGCTTCCAGTAACGCCACGGTGATGGAGGTTCGCTGCGCCACGCAGATCGGCATTCTGTACCGCATCGCTCGAGCCATTGCGTCGGTCGGCCTCGACATTCGTCATGCGAACGTGCAAACGGTCGGCCTCGACGTGGTCGACACGTTCTATGTGCGGAACTGGTCGGACGAACTCGTCACCGATCGTGCCCATCGCAGGGAGATCGAACGTGCCATTCTGTTCGCGATTTCTCAGGCCAGCTCATGACGGCAGAACACGATGCACCACCACAGGTCAACGCTGCCGACCTCGCTCGCTGGAGCGCGACCCTCGCGGCGATTGCTCGTACCGGCCTCGGCTTCACCGAGAATCTGTACGAGCGCGAGCGATTCGAAGAGGTCCTGCACGTTGCCGGTGACATCAAAGCGGCTGCCACTGGGCTCGATGGTCCACCTCCCAGCGATGTCGGCGAGCCGGCGGCACGATTCGAGATCATCGATGCGTTTGTCGGCGAATGGCTCGACAACATCGGGGAGGGTGTGCCCGGATATGTCACGCCGAAGGTCGCAGTGGGCGCGGTGGTGGGCAACGATGACGGCCACATCTTGCTCATCAAACGACCCGAATCTGGCGTGTGGTTGTATCCCACCGGTTGGGCCGACGTGGGCTACTCGCCAGCAGAAGTGGCAGTAAAAGAGGTCGAGGAGGAAACCGGCATCCGCTGTGAGCCGGTCAGCCTGTTGTCAGTGATCGACGGGCAGCGGATGGGGTTTTCCAGGTTCGCGATGTACCTGTTGTTGTTCCATTGCCGCGCGGTCGGCGGCGAACTCCAAGGGCACCCGCTCGAGACGGTTGACGTTGGGTGGTTTGCCGAGGATGACTTGCCACAAATCACCGCTGGCGCATCATGGTGGGGACCTACCGCGTTCGCAGCAATCCGTGGCGCAAGGACGCCGGCAACCTTCGATCCCCCACGCGATCCGGTCTGGCGCACAGGCTGACGTTGGGGCGATGACGGTGGGGGTCAGACCCCGAACGTCAGATTCTGACGGTGGGGGTCTGACCCCGAACGTCAGGTTGGGTTAGGAGTTGCTGTCGCGGTCGCGGAGGAACTGTTCTACCTCGGCGGCCAACCGCTCCGGATCGGTGTCGTCGATCACTGGCTCGTCGTCGTCGGCCATTTCGTCGGCCATGGCTTCGAGGCGCCCCACGTAGGTGGTGAGGTCTTCGTCGTCGTCGATGAGCGCTGCGACCTGCGCGTCGTAGCGGACCACTTCGCTGCTCAATGCAGACGTGGGAGACGGTGTGCCCATCATCGAACAGGCTCGTTCGATCAGCGCAATGGCAGCGCGAGGTGAGGGAACTTGTGCGGCGTACCCAGGCACCGCGGCCCACAACGCTGCGGTTGGGATGCCGGCGCGGCCGAGTGCGTGTTGCACCACACCCACGATTCCCGTTGGGCCCTCGTAACTGGGCCGTTCCAGATCGAAACGCTCGCTGAGGAGATCGTCGCTTGCCGTGGCGACGATGTGCGTGGGCCGGGTGTGCGGCACGTCGGCCAGCAACGCGCCGAGCGTGAGCACCATCGTTGCCCCAACGGCCTGGGCGAGTTCCACCACCTGTTCGCTGAACAACCGCCAACGCAGCGCGGGTTCTGGGCCGAGCAGCAACACCACGTCGGTACCCGGCAACGACGCAGCCCACACGCCCACGGTGGGCCAAGCGATCTCACGCTTGCGATGTTCATCGAGGCGAACATGGGGGCGAACGGTGGCGAAGTCGGTGAAGATCTCGGGGTCGATCTCTGCGATCGCGCGAGCAGACGTGCTGGTGACGAGGGTGCGCACCGCGTTGGAGGCCGCGTCTCCGGCGTCGTTCCACCCGGTGAATGCAATCACCACGACAGGGTTCTTGATACCCAGTTCAGTGGTGAGATTGGTCGGCTTGACCAGCCAGCGGACGTGCTCCATGAGAAGGCTCAGACTATCGGGTGCCGGGAGGCGGAGCCGACGGGGTGCGTCGGCGAAGTGGACCGGGCAGGGTCGACGCTAAGTTCGAGGCATGACGCCGGCCGGTACCAGTGGAGAAACTGTTGCGATCGAGGTCGCACATGCGGTCGACGACGAACTCGTCGCCGCGTTCGCTCATCTCATTCCGCAGCTGTCGACGTCGTCTCCTCCTCCTGGTGCTGTCGAGTTGCAGGCGATCGTCGATAGCACCGAGTCGTTGTTGTTCCTGGCCCGAATCGACGGGCACATCGTCGGCAGCCTCACCCTCGCGTTGTACCGCATACCCACCGGGGTCAAGGCGTGGATCGAAGATGTCGTCGTCGACGGAACGGCACGGGGTCGCGGGGTCGGCGAGTTGCTGAACAAGGCGGCTCTCGATGCCGCCGCAGCGCACGGAGCAAAAAATGTCAGCCTCACCAGTCGCGCGTCTCGTGAGGCGGCGAACCGGTTGTATCAGCGGCTCGGCTTCCAGCCCTATGAAACGAACCTGTACCGCTTCACCATCTGAACCGCTTCGCCATCCGAACCGCTTCGCCATCCGAACGGTCGAACCCGATGGAGTGGTTTGTGTCTGACACAAACCACTCCATCGGGGTTTGGGGCTGGGCGGTGCGTCAGTCGTCGTCGTCGAACGACAGTTCGCCAGTGGCGCGACGAAGGTCTTCGGCGGCTTGGCGCACTTGCCAATCGCGATCGGAGAGCGCTGCCTCTACCGCGGCCGTCACGTCATCGCCCTCGAATGGCGCCAGCGCCAATACTGCACGCCGCCTGATCTGCGGTTTGTCGGTACAGGCGGACAAGATCGCCGCGAGTCCGCGTTGGTCACCGATGGCTCCCAGCGAAGCGATGGCCGCCTCTCGTACCAGTGGCGCTTCGGCCGAAGTGCCGAGTTCGATGAGCCGCATCATCACCTCGTCGACTGGGGTTTCGATCTCGCCTTGTTCGCCCGCTGCCCACGCGGCGACCTCGACCACGGAGTCGTCTGGGTCGGTCAACAGCGACAGCAACGGGACCATCGGTCGAGTTGCGCTGAGCTCTGCGGCCCGTCGGCGCACCAAAGGTTCGGGGTCGGTGGTTGCGGCGATCAGTTCGGAGTCGGTGAGCGACGAGCAGCGATGCAGAGCGCCGATGGCCGCGGCGCGCACGTCGGCGTTCGAGTCGGTGAGATGTGCCCGCGCGACCTCCACGTTGTCTGAGTGCCCGGCGACGATCACGATGCGTCGTCGGTCGGCGGCGGCTGGGTCGTCGATCATGCTTGCGGCCTCATTGTTGCAGCAGGTTGGTGAGCCTGATGATTGCGAGGGCGATGCCGAACGAAACGACGATCGCAGCGACGACCCCGATCAACACTGCAAGACCCCCAGAAGCGGTCAGCGCGAGCACTCTGCGGACGACGCCCGGCCGTCGATACTCGGGGGTGTCGTGATGTTCGACGGTGACGAGCGAAGATCGTTCGCTGCGTTGAGAACGGGGCTCGGCTCTGGCAGGCTTACGCCAGCCGGAGAGGAGCAAGGCAACGATCGCCAACCCGGCGACGATGCCAGCCTTGATCGTGAGACCGGTTACGGAGAGCGCAAGAGTGACCGACACGGCAACCACGACCTTACCCGGGCCCGATGAGGCTGAGCCGATCCCGGTGCGACATCTGGAGACCACCACTGAGTCACTGCAGCGCGCTGGTTTGCGTCGTTCCAATGGGCGCATGCGGGTGGTCGCCGGGGTGGCGGTTGCGTTGGCCGTGGTGGCGTTGGCCGGCATTGCCGTGTCGTCCTTGCTGCCGTCGGACCTGGTGGCCACCTCGCTCAACCGTCGGCTCGGTGTCGAACAACCTGCTCCATTTGCCCGCACCCCGGCTGGTGCCCAGCCGGTGGACGATCGAATCGAGTTCGGCGACCTCGGCGATGTTGCGCAGCAGTTCCCGCCAGCGGGAGACATCTACTTCGTCACGGTCACCGAGCCCGAGCAGTCGGTGTTGTCATGGCTGCTCGGTCGCAATGATCCAGCGATCACGTTTCTCACGCAGGAAGACAAGTTCGGTGTGCAAACGCCTCAGCAGCGCCGCGTGTTCTCGCTCGAGTCGATGCGTACCAGCGAGCAGGTCGCTCAGTTCGTCGCACTCCAGCGGGTTGGTTTCGACGTCACGTTGGTGCCCGGCGATGTGCTCATTCAAGACATCGTGTGCCTGGAAGCCAATGATGAGGGCACGGAGTGCCTCACCTGGAGCCCCTCCGACGGGGTGCTCGACCCCGGCGATCGAATTCTTTCGGTTGAAGGAGAGGAACTCACCGGCGTCGAAGACCTCACGCGCATCCTGGCGAATCGAGAATCAGGCGACGTCGTCGCCATGCAGATCGAGCGCCCCGAGGTGGGCCAACTCGACGTCGATGTCGAGCTCACGTCGTCGCCTGAAGAGCCGGACCGCACCATTGTGGGTTTCTACCCGTTCGACACGCGTCGGGTGGAGTTGCCCTTCGAACTCAACATCAACACCGGATCGATCGGGGGCCCTTCGGCGGGTCTGGCGTTCACCTTGACCCTCATCGATGAGCTCACGGAGGGGGAGCTCACCGGCGGCGAGTCCGTAGCGGTCACGGGCACGATGGAACTGAGCGGAGAAGTCGGTGCCATCGGCGGCCTACGGCAGAAGGCGTCGGCGGTTGCCCAGGCGGGTGTGACGTTGTTCCTGGTTCCTGCGTCTCAGGGCGAGGAGGACATCGCAGCAGCGCGCCTGGCGGGCGGACCAAATCTCGAAATCGTTCCCGTCGCCAACCTGGAAGAAGCGATTGCTGCGCTCGTGGAACACGGCGGCGACCCGATTCCCCCAGCACCTGCGGCCTCGCCTTCCGATCCGTGACGGCGCCCCGGTACTGATTGCCGCATCTCGCTGGTACCCGGCGTTTACGCTGGAGCCATGGCAGCCTCTTTTCCGCGTCCCGACCCGTCGTCGCCCGCGTCGATTGCCGAGGCGAGCTTCAACACGTCGCGCCGTGGCTACTCCCCCGATGAGGTGAAGACGTTTTGCAAGGCGGTGTCGGCGGAGGTCCAGCGGCTCCAAGAACGCGAGCGCCAGTTGCTGGGTGAACTCGCCCTCGCCAAGTCGCAGCCACCACAGGTTGCCGATCTCGACGACGAGGCGATGACGCGCATCGTCGGTGACGAGACCATTCGTGTGCTCCAGACGGCGCGTGAGTCCGCAGTCTTGATTCGCACCCGAGCCGAGGAGAACGCCAGCAGGTTGGTCAGCGAAGCCAACGACGACGTCAACCGGCTGCGGAACGAGATCGATCTCGAGATTTCCCGGAAGCGCAAAGATTCCATTTCCGACGCCGAAGCGGAAGTGGCCATGGCCAAGCAGCAGGGCCGCGAAATGGTGAATGAGGCCCGCGCCTACCGCGAACGGGTGCTCTCGGATCTCGACCGACGAACCAAGTTGGCCCGACATCAGATCGAAGAGTTGGCGCATGGGCGCGACCGGCTGCTGCAGGTGTTCGAGCGAGCCCGGCTCGTTGCGGTCGACGTCACGTCAGACCTGCAAGCGCTCGACGGGCCGAGCGAACTGGTGAATCTGTCGCCCACCACTGGGCCAGTGCCGTTGATGGTCCCTCGGCAATCGTTGTCGGCAGCTGACGAACCGCAGGCTGACGATGCGACTGCTGTGTTGCAACGCGGCGCGCTCTACGACGCTGAGGCCGACCTGCTGGATGCCGATCATGCCCAGCCAAGCCGCGGCGACGTAGACGTCGACCTCAGCAACGTCGACGTGGAGGTGGCCGGTGACGACATCGGCGAGGGTGACAGCTCGGATCCGCTGGCGATCGACGACACCGTCGCCGAGTTCCCCGACACGATCAATGTGGTGCTCGAAGCTGGCGATGCATCCATCGGGCCGGCCATCGACGATTTCGGCGACGACGTGAACGATGACCTCATCGAGGATGGCGATCGCTTCGACGACGTCGACGCTGATGCTGCAGTGCCGTTGCCGCAGCGCAACGACGGCAACGTGGTGAATCTGTTCCGTGGACGCGAGCCAGAGTCGGCGGAAGCAAGCGACGCTGTCGAATCGGTCGACGCCGGCGCCCCGCAAGACGATGCGGTCAGCGATCACACCGTCGAGGAACCGATCGCCACGTTGGATCGAAAAGACGTCGGGGGCATTTTCGAACGTCTCCGGCATGCACAAGAGGCCGTCCTCGAGACCGATCCCGACTCCGCTAACGACGCCGAAGCCGCTACCGACGTCGAGGCGGATCCGGATGGCGATGTCAGCCCGACGGCGTTCTCCCGTCGTGACGAGGCGCTCGTACCGCTCATCGTTGGCGCCGCCCGAAAGCTGAAACGAGTGCTTGCCGACGAACAGAACGGGGTGCTCGATGCGCTCCGCAGCAACGTGGTGGTCACCTCGGTCGACGCCCTACTGCCCACTCCCGAGGATCACGCAGCCCCGTACTTGGCGGCACTCGATGACGACATGATCCTCGCTGCGGTTGCCGGTGCCGGAGAAGTCGGGGTGGCCGACACCGTTGCGTTGCACAAGACCTTGCGGAAGGCAAATGCCACGGCGAGCGCCCGCGACGTCGTGCGCACTAGCCTGGCGGAGTCGCTCCGGCATCGCCTGGCGAAGTGCGTCTCTGATGGCGGTGGCGACAATGCCGACGTGACCCGCCGAGTGCGTGCGGTTTATCGCGAGTGGAAGACCCAGCACATCGACGATCAACTCGACGATGTCTTTCGCTTCGCGTACTCCGGCGGTCTCACGGCCATGATCGAACCGGGGACCTCGGTGATCTGGTCGGTCGATCCCGACGCCACTGGGTGTGCGGACTGCGAAGACAACTCGCTGGCAGATGC
>JBBREA010000050.1:0-21470 GCA_038203385.1 Acidimicrobiales bacterium
GCACTCCGAACATGATCGGCTGTCACGCGGCGGGAGCGAATGTCGTCCAGCCACGAGTCGTCGCACTCCCCCACCACGGGGATCACGACTTCGCTCACACCGTCGGCGAGCACTGCGTCGACAACTGCGTCGTAGGCGCGCCCGACGGTGTTCGTAGACGACAGCACGATCGGTGTTTCGATCACACCCCATTCGTCCATCTCGGTAGACCCAGTCAGTTCACCGGCACCATTGAGGACCGCCCGACCAGCGGCCATGGGGCGTGTGAACAATGCCTCGAGGTCATCAGGAACGATCGCAGTCACGCCCGTGCGCGCAGGACCCCGCCCATCGATTGCCTCAGCCCACACGGTGACCTGCCCGACCCGAACCCCCGGCACGTCGGAAATCGCGTTGTGTGTCCCGGTCGGCACGGGGCCGAAGACGAGCCCGAACGAACGCGGAAGGGGCCGTTCTACAGGTGCGTTCACCTCCCGATGATGCCGCACTCTAGCGTTGCGCGACAATGCGGCATGCCGGACGTTCCGCCGTCGTTTTGGGTCGGGGTTGATGAGTCGGGAGGAATCCCCAACCCCGGCAGGCCCGATGTAGCCCCCGCGCCGCATTGGCGCCTGCAAGATGTGGCCGCGGTCGAGCGGCCGCGCCACGTCGAAGTGTCGCCCGACGGGACGCGCGTGGCGTTCGTCCTCGACCGCGACACATCGGACATTTGGACTCTCGAACTCGGCGAAGGTATCCACGGCGTGCGCAGCGCCGCAAAGCGCCTCACCGCCGGACGAACGCTTGCCGCGTACTGGGCCGACAGCGGGCCCAGGTGGTCGCCTGGGGGCGAGCTCGTCGCGTATGAACACGGTGGGAAGGTCTGGGTCGTGTCCAGCCATGGCGGGCTACCCAGGCTCGTCTGTGAAGCGGCATCGCCAGTGTGGATCAACGGTGGTCGGCTCGTCGTCACGGTCACCCAAGATCGCCCCGGCGGCGGCACCGATGCTCTTGCGGCCGTGACCCTCCCGCCCACCGGCGAACCCGCCTCGCTACCCGTCGTGCTCGCCGGAGGTTTCGGTGACCGGGGTTCGGCCGCGATCAGTCCGGATGGTGCACGGGTTGCGTCGACGCTGTTCCACCGCGACGACTTGAACTGCACCAGCATCCACGTGACCGACCTGACCACAGGTATTGACATCGCGATCGCCCACACTCCCGACCGTCACGCGCGGGGACCAACGTGGTCTCCAGACGGCACACAGATTGCGTTCACCGACGAATCGCCCGGATGGTTCGAGATCTTCGTCGCTTCTGCAGACGGCATGGGTGCACCAATGCAGCTCACACACGGCTCAGCCGACTTTGCTGAATTGCAGTGGAGTGAACATGGCCTGGTCGCGACCCGCAGTCACGCCGGTGTGACCGATCTCGTGCACGTCGACGTCACCACTGGGAAGGCCACCGTGCTGGCGGAAGGCGGCACTTGGTCATGGCCACGGTTCGCCAGCGATGCGATCGTCGCCGGCCATGAAGCTCACGACGTTGCGCCAAGGCTGTGCTGCGTGAGCGTCACCGGCGACGTCTCGGTGCTGTTTGCTCCAACGCCGGCAGCCATCCACGTCGCCCCCCACGTCGTCCCCGAACACGTCACCTACCGAAGTCTCGATGGTCTCGAGGTTCACGGATGGTTGTACCGGCCGACGACAGCGAGTAGAGAACGATCAGTGCCCGCTGTCGTGTACCCACACGGCGGCCCGACGTCACTGACCGGCGACGAGTGGGACGGTGTTGCCCAGTACTTCATCGACAAGGGCTACGCCTGGTTCTCGATCAACTTTCGAGGCAGTACCACTTACGGCCGCGAGTTCGAACGCGCCAACCACGGAGTGTGGGGCGTACGCGACACGGAAGACTGCCTCGCCGCCTACGACCATCTCGCCTCCATCGAGTGGGTAGACGCCACTCGCGTGGGAATCTTCGGGTCGAGCTACGGCTCCTATCTGGCACTGCATGCGCTGGTGGACGACCCACGACACCGATTCGCATGCGGCGTCGCCAAATACGGCGATTGCGACATCCTCACCTCATGGGCACTCGGCGATCTTGTGGGTCGGCTCGACTTGGAACGCATGATGGGGCATCCCAGCCAGAATCGCGAGGCGTACGAGGCTGGCTCGCCCATCCACCGCATCGAGCAGATCAAGGCGCCGATCTTCGTCGCCCACGGCGAGCACGATGATCGTGTGCATCCCAAGCAATCGATCGAGTTGGTCGACGCGCTCAAGCGCGAGAACAAGACCTACGAGTACGTCACGTACACCACCGAGGCCCACGGTTTCCTGCGAACCGGGCCTTTTCTCCACTTCTACGGTCGGCTCGAGAGATTCTTCGACTGGTACCTGCGTTAGCGAGCGCCTCTCCTCACCGCTCGGCCTCCTGCACGCTCGTTCCATGAAGATCGTGTTGCGGACTTGATCGCACCGGCGGTTCGCGGGAAAGATGCTCGCCACGTCGTGCGCCGACTGCGCACGCCAACTCAAGGGGAACTCATGGTTCAACTCAGCCGTCGCTCGGATGCACGGCGGGCGGTCCAAGCCGTTCATGTCGCCGCCTTCGTGCTGCTCGCGACCCTCGGTGCAACGATCGCCGGCGCAACAATCGGGGGCGGGGTGTCGGCGAGTTCCGACGACGACACCAACGGCAACGGCAACGGCAACGACGATGCCGTCCGGGTCACGATGACGATCGGGCTCACGCAAGACCTCGCCTCGCCGAACGTGGTCAACGGCTACTTGGTGTCTGACTTCGAGCTGTACAACATGCAGTACGCGACGCTCACCAACAAGGCCGCAGCTGACTTCTCCACGGTACCGGGCCTTGCGGAATCGTGGACTGCGTCCGATGACGGCCTCACCTACACGTACACCCTGCGCGACGGACTGAAATGGTCCGACGGCACGGCCCTCACAGCCGATGACATCGTGTACACGATCGACCGTTCCCGCGACGAGGAGTGGTCCAACCACTTTTCCACGGTGGAGAACATCACCGCCACCGCTGTGGACGCCAGAACAGTCGAGGTCGTCAGTTCGGTACCCGATCCCAAACTGCCGACCATGGACGTCTACATCGTGCCGAAGCACATCTACGAGGCAATCGAGGATGTCACCGCTCATGATGGCCTCGACGGGGTGGCGTCTGGGGCCTATGGCCTCGAAGAGTGGCGCTCCGGTCAAGACTGGACAATGGTGCGCAACCCGAATTACTTCGGCCCGGACAATGGCATCGATCGGGTCATTTTCCGCGTGTTCTCGAACCCTGACGCAATGGTCGCAGCGCTGGAATCCGGGGAGATCGACTTCGCCCACAACATTCCCGCAGCAGCTTTCGAGAGCCTCGACGCAAACCCGGAGATCGTTGCCGTCGCCGGCAACCAGGGCGGGTTCACAGAGCTGGCACTCAACGGCGGCGAGGGCGGCATCGGCGACGGAAACCCGGCGCTGCTCGAGCCGAGCGTGCGCGAAGCGATCTATCACGCAATCGATCGACAGGTGATCGTGGACCGAGTCACCCTCGGTCTGAGCTTGATCGGTACCACGCTCTCACCGTCGGCCGACCCGGTGTGGGTGCCAGACCTCGGCGACGAAGCTTGGGACTACGACCCCGCTCGTTCCATGCAGTTGCTCGACGAAGCCGGCTACGTCGACAGCAACGGTGACGGCACTCGTGAGACACCCGACGGCGAGCCGCTCGTGCTTCGGTACGTCGAACGTTCAGAGTCCACTGTTGGAGCGGGGATGCGCGAGTTCATCACCGGGTTCCTCACCGCCGTTGGAATCGCCACGGAAGTGACGGTGATGGATGACACGCAGTTGTACGACGCACAGATCGCGGGCAACTACGACATGTTCGTGTGGGGTTGGACCCCCTACGTCGACCCAGATCCCATGCTGTCGTACTTCACGTGCGCCCAGGTCACGACCGACGTCTTAGCGTCGGGGTTCAACGACGCCAACTGGTGCAGCGAGGAGTACGACACGCTCTACGAACAACAGAAAGTCGAGCTCGACTCAGGCCGGCGCCTCGACATCGTCCACGAAATGCTGCGTCTCTTCAATCGGGAGGCGACGTATCTCGTCCTCAGCATCGACCCCGACCTGCAGGCATACCGAACCGACCGATTCACTGGCTGGCTGCAACAACCGGAAAGCACGGGCCCGGTGTTGTTCACCAACTCCTCGCCCACCTACGACAACCTCACGGTGATCGACGGGGGCGGTGGCGATGACGGCGGGTTCCCCGTGGTACCGGTTGTCATCGGCGTTGTCGTCGTCGCAGTCGTCGCGGTCGGCGCGGTCGTTATCGGTGGCAGGCGCCGGAAGACACAAGACGACCGCGAGTAGGGGATGAACGCTCGGTTCGTTGCGAGCAAGGTCGGCGGGGCGCTCGCCACGCTGGCGTTCGTGTTGGTGATGAACTTCTTTCTCTTCCGGGTGATCACCGACGATCCGATCGGGAAGATGTTCCGGGGCAGAAACCTCACCCCGAGGCAACTCCAAGCCAAGCGCGAGCAGTTCGATCTCGACGGATCGAAAGTCGAGCAATTCTGGGCCTTCATCGTCCAGACCTTGCAGGGAAATCTTGGTGACTCCATCACCAGCGGGCGACCGGTGCGAACCGAGATCAGTGATGCGATCTGGCCAACGGTCATGCTGGTCGGTACCGCAACGGTGGCCTCGATGGTGGTCGGCATCGCCTTCGGCATCTATGCAGGTTGGCGCCGCGGCAGCAAGTTCGACGTGGGGTCGACGACGTTTTCGATGTTCACGTACTCGGTTCCCGACTTCTGGTTGGGCATGTTGCTCCTCGTGGTGTTCGCCGTGCAGCTCGGCTGGTTCCCGACCGGCGGATTCGAAGACGCCGGCAGCAACGCCACCGGCCTCGCAGCACTGCTCGATCAGGCTCATCACATGGCTTTGCCCGCACTCACCCTGGCGCTGGCGTACATCGGCGAGTACGCCATCGTCATGCGCTCTTCACTCATCGAGACCACCAACGAGGACTACCTCCAACTCGCGCGCGCGAAGGGACTGCGCGACGCGGATGTACGGCGGCGCCACGCCGTGCCGAACGCCTTGCTCCCCGTCGTCAGCCTGTCTGCGCTCAACTTCGGGTTCGTGCTGTCCGGGGCGATCGCCGTCGAGGCGATCTTTTCGTGGCCAGGGCTCGGTCAAGCGACGTTGGAAGCGATCAACGGTCCTGACTTCCCGATGCTGCAAGGTCTCTTCTTGCTGTTCAGTGCGTCTCTGATCTTGGCCAACCTCGCCGTCGATCTGCTCTACGGATATCTCGATCCGAGGGTGGAAGGTCGATGAGCGACCACGCCGCCCAGCCCGCGATGTCGGCGCGGGCCTTCACATGGCAGCGCCGCCGAACATCGTTCACCGAGTTTCGTCGGCGCCTCTGGCAAGACCGACTCGCGCTGGGCGGGTTGGTCGTCTTGGTCCTGTTCGCTCTCATGGCACTTGCCGCACCCCTGATCGCCGAACGTGACGCGTTGAGTGCGGTGAACTCGCTCGACAATCCAACCTGGGCTCGCCCCAGCGGCGAGTTCCCGATGGGCACCGACCATCTCGGTCGATCGGTCGCCACCCAGTTCGTGTGGGGCGCCCGGGTGAGTTTGCTCGTCGGGCTGGCAGCGACGGTGCTCACCATCGGCATCGGCACCGTCGTCGGCGTGATCAGCGGGTTCACGGGCGGATGGACCGACGCTGTCCTGATGCGACTCACCGATTGGTTCCTCGTCATTCCCTTTCTGCCACTCGCCATCGTGCTCGCCGCAGTGCTGGACCGTTCGCTCTGGAACATCGTCCTGGTCATCGGCATCACCTCGTGGCCGGGAACTGCAAGGCTCATCCGGGCTCAGGTGCTCACCGTCAAGCGACGCCTGTACGTCGACCGGGCACGGGCACTCGGGGCGGGACCGGTTCACCTGATACGGCTCCACATCGTGCCGAACATCGCCGGTTTGATCCTCGCCAACGTGACCCTCGCCGTCCCGATCTCGATTCTCACCGAGACGACGCTTTCTTTCCTCGGCCTCGGGGACCCCACTCGCGCTTCGTGGGGCAAGACGCTGCAAGAGGCATACAACGCTGGAGCGATCACACGCAATGCCTGGTGGTACTACGTGCCAGCGGGTCTCGGGATCGTCGCCGTCGTGCTGGCGTTCACCCTGTTCGGTCGCGCCCTCGAGACGATCCTCGATCCACGACTCCGAGAGAATCGCCGGTGAATGTGCTCGAACTGATCGATCTCTCGGTCACCTATCGCACCGAGCGCGGCGAAGTGCCGGCGGTCCGCGGGGTCAACCTGACAATTGCTCCAGGAGAGACCGTCGGTCTCGCAGGCGAATCGGGATGCGGGAAGTCGACCATTGCCAGTGCAGTACTTCGTCTGTTGCCGGCATCGACCGTCGTCACGGGCGACGTACTGCTGAACGGCGAAAACGTGTACTCGATGTCGCCGGGGCGGCTGCGCGCCGTGAGATGGAACGACGCGGCCATCGTTTTCCAAGGCGCCCTGCACTCGCTGAACCCCGTGCAACGCGTGGGCGCTCAGATCTCTGAGGCAATCGAACTGCACACCACGCTGAACCAGGCCGAGGCGCGCCGGCGCGTGATCGACCTGTTGGAACGAGTCGGACTCCCCAGCGAGCGAGCACGCTCGTACCCGCACCAACTATCGGGCGGGCAACGCCAGCGCGTGCTGATAGCGCTCGCGTTGGCGTGCGAACCCACACTGCTCATTGCCGACGAACCCACCACCGCGCTCGACGTGATGGTGCAAGCACAAGTGTTGGAGTTGCTCGCCGAGCTGCAACGTGACCGAGGGCTCGCGCTGCTGTTCATCACGCACGATCTCTCCGTGATCACGTCCACCTGCGAACGATTGGCGGTCATGTACGCGGGGCGCATCGTGGAAGACGGCCCGAGTCATGACGTCTTCGGCAATCCTGCCCATCCGTACGCCCGAGCGCTGACGCAAGCATTTCCGACGATCGGCGACCACGACTCTCGAATGAATCCAGGCGGCCTCGCGGGGGATCCGCCCAACCCGGCCGACCTCCCCACCGGCTGCCCGTTCCATCCTCGTTGTGACGTTGCCATCGACGAGTGTGTCACCACTGATGTCGGCCTTCGCCAGGTCTTCCTGGGAAGGTCCGCAGCTTGCGTCCATGTCGCGTCCACCGAGGTGGACCGGTGACAGCGTGACAGGGTCACCGCGTCCAGTGCTGTCCATTCGCAATGCGCACGTGACGTTCTCGTCGCGCCGCCGCAATAGCGCAGCAGTGCGCGCCGTCGACGGCGTCAGCCTCGACGTTCTTCCCGGCGAAGTGGTAGCGCTCGTCGGCGAATCGGGTTGTGGAAAGACCACCCTGATTCGGTCGGTGGTCGGACTCGAGCCACTGTCAGCGGGATCGATCGAGTGTGATGGCAACAACGTCACCGGCGCTCGCGCTTCGCTGCGCAAGGTTCGCCGTTCGGCTCAAATGATCTTCCAAGACCCGTCCGGTGCCCTCAACCCGCGACACACCGTCTACGAAACCGTTGCCGAAGGCATTCGCATCCACAAGATGCGCGGGGTGGAGCCCGAACTCGTTGCCGACGCGCTCTCTCGGGCCGGGCTACGGCCACCGGCCCAGTTCATGCCCCGATACTCCCACGAGCTGTCTGGAGGCCAACGACAACGGGTGCTCATTGCCGGGGCGATCGCGCTCAACCCGCGTGTATTGCTCGCCGACGAGCCGGTCGCCTCACTCGACGCGTCGATACGCGGCGAGATCCTCGCTCTCATGCGCTCCCTGGTCGACAACGAGGGCATCTCGATCGTCGCAGTGACGCACGATCTTGGCCTGGCCTGGAACATCGCCGACCGCATTGCCGTCATGTACCTCGGACGCATCGTGGAGGTCGGCAACGCCGAACAGGTGCTGTCCCACCCTCAGCATCCGTACACCAAGGCGTTGCTCTCGGTCGTACCCGAGACGGCTCGAGTGGAGCAGCAGATCCTGGTCGGCGAGACCCCTGACCCGTCCAAGATTCCGGCCGGATGCCGTTTCCATCCGAGGTGTCCGGTGGTGGCGTCGGGGGAAGCGGAGCGCCTGGGAATTCTTCGTCGATGCACCGGAGTAGACGTGGAGCTGGTGCTTCGGGGATCAAACCATTCGGCCGCCTGCCACGCGCTGCCGTGACTCTGTCAGGCCGAACGGAAACGTGGCACTGAAGTGGACCAGGTGCGGTGGGCGATCTGCTCGCCGTTCTCGGTGACGTCGAGTTCGAGCCAGACTTCGAGCATCTCGCCGTCGGATCTCACCTCGAGATGTGCCGACGCTCCACACCGCAATACGGCGGAATCATGGACACCGGCCGCATCGACGTCGTTCCGAGGAAACTGCGACGGCCACGTGATGTCGAATGATGAGGTACCGACCGCCCAGGCGTGCGCCGGATCCACGGTTGAGACCCCCACCTCTCCTCGGTAGTCATCCACGATCGAGGCTCCATATGCGCCGATATACGGGCCTCCGTACTGCGTGAACGCCCGGGTGGTGTCCGCCATGACGTCGTGTTCGATTCGCCAGGTCACTCCGTCACGTTGATCGCCAGAAGACCCATCTCCTGCCGGCCCATCTGTTGCAGGCCCATCTGTTGCCGGCCCATCTGTTGCAGGCCCATCTGTTGCAGGCCCATCTGTTCCAGGCCCACCTGTTGCAGGCAGGGGGGCCGAACGGGCCAAGCCGGTGATCATCGGCAGTTCCAGTGCAACCATGGCCGAGTCGAGGGTGAGCGTGACCGGCCCGGGTGGCGGCCAGCTGTTGGGCCAGTCCGTGCCGGCTACGGCTAGCCGAAGCCGGTGCCCTGGCAGCAACGTCCACGTGGTTGCCTCCAGTTCGATCGACACCGACATCCACTCGCCAGCCACCACCGGTTGCGGTTCTGCGCCAGCTTCACCGTGTGGGTCGACCGGCCATATGCCGCGGTGAGCAAGATCGAGAAACCCGCGCGTCACCAGTGTGGAAGTACCGTCAGATGCGACATCGCACAGTTTCACGCTGACGTGGCCGTAGGGCTGGTCGAACTTCAGTCGAAGGTGAGCAACCGGTTGACCGAGCAACTCGGCATGCTCGTCAGTGACCTCGACGGGCCATTCGTAGCAGACCGACCTGCCGTTGTCGGCCGCCTGATCGAGCGGCTGCCCCCACGGCAGGCTGCCACCGCAAGAGTTCCAGCCTGACCACCCGACGTCGCCGCGCACGGCGAGCGAGTCGAACGCCATACCTGGACGCGGCGATGCTTCGAGACGCCGCCACACCAAGCCGTGCGGCGGCCAGTGGACGATGTCGCGCCAGCCGCCCGGTTGGAACGCCAAGTCCGGCGCCGGTGACGACGCAGGCGCCCGCACGTAGACCTGTCCGGGCGCGGTCGTGCGCTGAACGCCATCACGGAGGTGCTCGTCGAAAAAGGCGACGATCAACGCACCGTCGTCCACCTGGGGGCCTGGCAGACCAGAGCTCGGGCTCTTGTGCACCCAGGGCCCGGCCAGCAAGCGCCATGGCAACCCATGCCGGTCGTACTGTTCGACCACCCGGAAGGTGTTGTTGCGATACCCGTCGGCCCAGCCGCCCACGATCATCGTGGGGCACGCCATTCGCTCATAGCCGTCGCCGTTCGGGCCGAGCCGCACCGATCCACGCCGCCACGTCGGGCCGTCGAGTGGATGGGTGATCCACTGCATCAGCCACGGCGGCGTGTCGTGCACTCGGCGCAGCCACTCGTCGCGCCAACCTTCGCCGAAGACCGCCGGCACCGGAGGCAATGCGTTCATCGCAACCATGTACAGCGGGTAGTCGATGAGGTCGATCGCTCGCAGGTTCCCGCCGCAATAGTGCACGTCATCGGTGTAGCGATCGTCGGTGGCATAGATGGCAACTACTGCACCCAGTTCAGGGACACCTTCCATTGCCATGTGGATGGAGTTGAAGCCGGAATACGACGTACCGAACATTCCGACTCTGCCCGTAGACCATGGTTGTGCAGCGAGCCATTGGATGACCGTGCGTAGGTCGTCGCGCTCGACGTCGGCGTACTCATCGGGGAGCACGCCCGACGATGAGCCGGTGCCGCGAAGATCGAGGCGCGCCACAGCGAACCCACCCGCTACATAACTCAGGTAGGTGTCGCGATACGACCACGTCACGTCGTGCTGCCGATATGGCAACGCCTCCAACAACACGGCAAACGGCCCGTCGCCGACGGGCAGATACAGCGTGAGTGACAATCGCTCACCATCGGAGGTGCGAATGAATGCTGCAGATTCGAGCACGTCGGCCAAGTCAGCAACCCCTCCCTCGCCGGCCAGCGACCATCCCCATTCGCAGACAGTAGCCGCGTGCCAGCAGGCAACTTCTGTAGACATGTTCATCCCCACGTGCCGAGTAGTTTTGGCACGTGACTGAGAGCCATCCGGAAACGCTGGCGGCAGCGTGGTATCGAGACGTCGAGTACTTCGACCGTGAGCGCGCCTCGGTCTGGTCAACCCAGTGGATCATGTTCTGCCCGGCTTCCGAGCTGTCTGATGCAGGCGGATACGTCGCCGATTCGGTAGCCGGGTGGCCGGTGTTCGTTGCCCGTGCGCCTGATGGCTCGCTGGTTGGGTACCACAACGTGTGTCCGCACCGCGCCGGTGTGGTCGTATGGCCCGGCACCGGTCGCGCCGGCAATCTCGTGTGCCGCTACCACGGGTGGGCATTCGATTGGGACGGCTCGCTGCGCAACGCTCGCGACTTTGGCGACGACGCAGGAGAAGGAGCCGCCTTGTGCGCTGACGAGCACTACCTTCGCCCGGTCGCCGTGTCTGAATGGCGCGGGTTGGTGTTCATCAATCTGTCCCCCACTGCCGAGTCGTTCACTGAATCGATCGGTCCATTCGCTCTCGAGTGCGAGCCGTTCGAGCTGGAGTCGTTTCGGTACGTCCGTCGCGTTGTGCGACGACTCAGCTGCAACTGGAAGACCTACGTCGACAACTATCTCGAGGGCTACCACGTGCCACTGTTGCACCCGTCTCTCAATCGCACTCTGAAGATGTCGAGCTACCGCGTCGACGTGCCCCATCACACCTATTGCATCCACCGCGCAGACACCGCCGCTGGCTCGCCATCCGGAGGAGCCTGGTTGTTTCGGTATCCGAACCTCGCTGTCAACATCTATGCCGACGGTATGAACGTCGAGCGAATCGTTCCAGACGGTCATCGACGAACACAGGTGATCTACGACTACTTCGCACGTGCCGAGCTGGCAGACGAGGCCGGAGCGATCGACGCAATGGTCGAGATGTCCACTGTCGTACTCGATGAGGACCAACTCATCGTCGAAGCCGTGCAGCGCAATCTCGACGCGGGGGTGTACCACCAGGGCCGGCTGTCGCCAAAGCACGAGAAAGCCTTGGTTTGGTTCCAGCAGCGGATACTCCACGCGTCCGGCTCGATGGCCACTCCCGTGACGGTGAGGTCGTGAACCTCACACCCACGCTCCACCAGCGGTACTACCTGGATCAGGACGTTTTCTTGGCGGAGCGCGAGAGGCTCTGGGCCAAGCAGTGGGTGCTCGTGGGACGCGCCGACACGCTGGTCTCCCCGGGCGACCGGTTACTCGTGGAGGTGGCTGGTGCGTCGATCATCGTGGTTCGAGATGCGGACGGTTCGTTGAACGGATTGCACAACGTGTGTCGACATCGCGGCACCGAACTGGTCAACACGGCGACCGGCGGACCACTTCCGGCATGCGGTTCGTTCGGTTCACTCATCCGTTGCCCGTACCACGCCTGGTCCTATGCGCTCGACGGCGCCCTTCGCCACACCCCGTTTCTCGACCGGGCGGAGACACCGGATCTGGCGGACCTCGCATTGCACCGCGCCAGCGTCGACACCTGGGGCGGTTTCGTGTTCGTGCATCTCGACCCGACCCCGCAGTTCACTCTGCTCGAACAGGTGGGCGCCACGGCCGAACGGGTAGGGCGATATCCACTCGCCGACCTGCGAATAGGCGTGACGCTCCGCTACGACGTCGCCGCCAACTGGAAGGTGCTCGCCGAGAACTACAACGAGTGCTACCACTGCGGTCCGGTTCATCCGGAGTTGTGCCATCTGGTGCCCGAGTTCGGGCGCGGAGGCGTGGGGCTGGAATGGCCAGATGGCATCCCGCATCGCGACGGAGCATGGACGTTCACCTCCACCGGCACCACGAACCGCGCACCGTTCGCGGCGCTCGATGCATCGGAACAGGTGCGGCACAAAGGTGAGCTCATCTACCCGAATCTGCTTCTGTCGCTTTCAGCCGATCATGTCGCCGCTTTCCGGTTGGAGCCGCGAACTGCCGGTATGACCACGGTGGCGTGCGACCTCTTGTTCCACCCGTCTGAAATCGAACGCCCCGGTTTCGATCCGAGCGACGCTGGCGATTTCTGGCACGTCGTCAACCGCCAAGACTGGGAGATCTGCGAATCAGTGCAGCGCGGAATGTCGTCCCCGGCGTGGACCGGCGGCTGGATGGCCCCGATGGAGGACGATTCGGCGAACATCGTTCGTTGGTACCAGGCCGCGATGGGCGCCGGGTGAGCACCAGCAGCGTGACCGACACCCGCGCGCACAGCCACATCGATGCCGAGTACGACGTGGCGATCGTCGGGTTGGGCGGGCTCGGCTCCGCCAGTGCGTATTGGTTGGCGCGAGCTGGAGTTCGAGCGGTCGGTTTCGAACAGTTCGAACTCGGCCATGTACGCGGGGCTTCGCACGATCATTCCCGCATCATCCGCCGCTCCTACCACACGCCCGAATACGTCGCCTTGGCCGCCGGCGCGTACGACGCGTGGAATCAGATACGCAACGATGGTGGCGTTCAACTCGTCACCCGAACCGGTGGCGTCGACTTGTTTCGCACCGACAGCGCCATCGCCCCTCAGCCGTACCGCACGAGCCTCGAGGCGTGTGATGTGCCGTACGAGTGGATCGACGCGAGCGAGGTGCGCAAGCGGTGGGGTGCGTTCGACCGTGGCACCGTGGTGGCAGACGACGTGATGGCGATCTACTCGGCCGACACCGGTATCGTGCCTGCCGGTCGCGGCACTGCTGAACTCCAACGCCTCGCGATCATGCACGGCGCAGCGCTGCGGCCGCACTGCGCGGTTCGCTCCCTGCGTCTCGTGGACGACAGCGCCACCGGCACCAACGAAATCGAGTTGGAAATCGAGCGCGATGGGATCGTCACTGCTGTGCGTGCCGGCGCGGTGATCGTCTGCGCCGACGCATGGACGAATCGGCTCCTGGCCCCGCTCGAACACGCAATTCCGCTAGCGGTGCTGCGTGAACAGGTGAGCTACTTCCCCACCCGATCCGGTGAGAGGCTCGACGATCTGCAACCGCAACAGTTTCCCGTGTGGATCTGGATGGACGACCCCAGCTTCTATGGGTTTCCCGTGTACGGCGTCGCCGATGCGATCAAAGGAGCCGAAGACTGTGGCGGCAGGGAGGTCGACCCCGACACGCGCACGTTCGACGCCGACCCAGTCATGGAACAGCGACTCGGCGGGTTCATGGCGAACCTCGTGGGCGACCGATTCGGAGCACCGCGAACCACGACGTGCTTGTACACGCTCACGTCGGATCGCGATTTCGTGGTGGATCGATTGCCCGGAATCTCAAACATCTCCGTTGGGCTCGGGGCGGCTCACGGATTCAAATTCGCAGCATGGTTCGGCCGTGAGCTGGCGGGGCTTGCGCAAGGTGCTTCGCGCAGCGACCATCTGTCACCGTTCCGCTTCGACCGTGCCAGTCTCCACGCTCCCATCGACCGGGCAGCCTGGATGGTATGACGTCTGCCGATGCGGAGGGTGTCAGCCCGCCGTTGCGTGTCGCCGGGTGGGCACTCGACGGCGCGCCGCGAGCAGTGGGCGACGACCCGCAACCGTCGATGGAGACGGTGGCCGCAGTGATGGCCGCCAAGCGCGAAATCGGTCTTGCCGGATTGGAAGTGTGCGATCTCGCCATGGAGGTGACGGGAGGCCGCGGCTTCTTCAGGGATCACCGATCGAGCGGGCCTACCGCGACGTCCGGGCCGTAACGTTTCATCCGCTGAGCTTCGACGCAACGGTGATCCACGCCGGCCAACTGGCGCTGGGCTTGCCGTCGGACCGCCTCTGACAGCGGTAGGCGCCACCGCCTTCTACTGGGCCAACCGGACGGCTCGTTCGAAGACGGCGTCGAGCATCGGCTCGGTGAGGCGACCGGTGAACGTGTTGAGCTGGCTGGGGTGATACGAGCACAACAACACCGGCCCGCCCGGCACTGGATGCTCGGCGAGATGACCAAACCGGGGTTTCGGTTTCAACCGGTAGTGCCGCACTGCTGCGTCGAACCCGAACCCGCCAAGACACACCACGACCCGCAATCCAGGTGCCAAGGCTGCAAGCTCGCGGGCCAGGTACCCGGCGCACGCATCGCGTTCGACAGTCAACGGTTGATTGCCAGGCGGCGCACATCGCACCGCAGCGGTCACCCACGCGTTTCGCAGCTCGAGCCCATCGTTGCGGGCGGTCGACATGGGTTGGTTCGCCAGTCCCGCACGATGCATCGCCCGAAACAACCAATCGCCGCTGCGGTCGCCGGTGAACATGCGACCGGTGCGATTCGCACCGTGAGCAGCCGGTGCGAGGCCGAGGACGACGATTGCCGCATCAGCGTCACCGAACGCCGGTACCGCGTTGCCCCAATACTCTTCGTCGCGGAAGCCCGCCCGTCGCTCACGCGCCACCTGTTCTCGCCACTCGACCAAGCGGTCGCAAGCCCGGCAGGCAACCACGTCGGCCTGCACCGCTGAGAGCACCTGCGCAGTGGAGCCTGGAGCCCTCTTTTCCGTCATGCCGGATAGGTTGACCCGAAATGCCCCGCAAGTCGAGCCCCCACCCGAAGCCGACGACCGTGCTGCTCGTGCGCCACGGCCAGACGCCAACCACCGGTCAGACCCTGCCGGGCCGCGCCAAAGGTCTGCATCTGGCAGAGACCGGCGTGCGACAAGCCGAACGGGCCGCCGAGCGAATCGCCGAGTTGGTCAAGGTCGACGCCGTGTATTGCTCCCCGCTCGAGCGGGCACGAGAGACAGCAGCGCCAATCGGTAAGGCTCTTGGTCTCAAACCAGTTGTGGCCCGTGGGCTGCTGGAGTGTGAGTTCGGAGACTGGACCGGCTCGCAACTCAAAGACCTCATGAAGCTGCCCCAGTGGGGCACCGTGCAGCGTGCGCCGTCGACGTTCCGGTTTCCCAACGGCGAAAGCTTCACCGAGATGCAGGTTCGTATCGTGACCGAACTCGACCGTTTACGACAGGCGCATCCCGGTGGCACCGTCGTCTGCGTCAGCCACGCCGACCCGATCAAGGCCGCGATGGCTCACGCGTTGGGCACGCATCTCGACCTGTTTCAGCGAATCGTCATTTCCACGTGTTCGATCAGTGCCATCGCGTTCACATCCGGCGGGCCCATCGCGCTCACCGTCAACTCCACCGGCGGGTCGCTACGCGACCTCGTGGTGTCGTGAGAATTGCTGAGGGGGAGTAGCTGATGAGCGCCTTCTACGAATTCGAAGAAGTCGACGTGTTCACCACCGGAGCCATCGGCCAACCTGGTGCACGAATCTTCTACCTGCAAGCGCGCCACGGCAGGCAGCGAGTTGCAGTGAAGTGCGAGAAGCAACAGGTGGCCGCAATCGTGCAGTATCTGCGCCGAGTTCTCGTGGATCTACCGCCGCCCGAAGACCGACCCGTTGCGAGCGCGCTGGAACTCAGCACGCCGGTGGAGGGGGTGTTCGTGCTCGGCCCGATCGGGCTGGGATACGACCGCAGCAACGACCGCCTCATCGTGCAACTCGAGGAGGTGGGCGAGGTCGACGAAGACGGTGAAGTCGTGGAAGGCAACGAGGGCCACATGCGCGTGTACGTCACCCGTGGCCAAGCGGCCGCGTTCTGCGACCACGCCGAAGCAGTCATCGCTTCCGGACGCCCCGATTGTCGCTGGTGCGAGCTGCCGATCAATCCCGACGGGCACGCCTGTCCAGGCATGAATTGACCCCTGAATTGGTCTTGGCCACCGATCTCATCCCCGACCCGGTCGCGTACTTGACGCGTGCCGATGTGGAGGTGGAAGGACGGATGCCGTGGAGTTCCAACGCGACGTTCCTCGTCACGTTGCACCACGACGGGGCAGACCAGCAGGCGATCTACAAGCCGGTTCGCGGCGAGCGTCCGCTGTGGGACTTCGAACCCGGGTTGCACAAACGCGAGCGCGCCGCATACCTGGTGAGCGAACACCTGGGCCTGGGCGTCGTGCCGCCGACCGTCATTCGTGACGGGCCATTCGGCGAGGGCTCGTTTCAGTGGTTCGTACCAGCGGACCACAGCGAGCACTATTTCACCATTCGCGAGAAGTTTCCCGAGCTCGACGATCAGATGCGCGACATCGCCGTGCTCGACGTGTTGATCAACAACACCGATCGCAAGTCTGGGCACTGCCTGCTCGCGCTCGGTCGTGTGTGGGCCATCGACAACGGGTTGTGCTTCAGCGCCCCGTCGAAGCTGCGAACGGTGATCTGGGAGTTCGGCGGCGAAACGATCGACGATGACGTACTGTCCTGTGTGGCATCGTTCGTCGAACGGGTGCCGGTCGACGTAGCGACGTTGCTCGACGACAACGAGATCGCTGCCGTGTCATACCGCGCGACGAAGCTCGTCACCGAGCGAACGTTCCCGGTCGACGACGGCAATCATCGTTACCCCTGGCCGCTGGTGTGATTGAGCCCGAGGACGAGGTACTCGACCGGTTGATCCACTCGGTCGACCTCGACGGCCTGGTACGGCTCATCGACGCCAGATGTCTCGACCAAGACTGGGCCGGCATGGATCGCGTGCGCCTGCGATGCATGGCTGCCACGAAGGAAACCGGTCGGCAACTGTGGCCCGCCGCCACCTTGTCGGAGTATCGCCTTGCGCTCCACGCTCCACCGGAATGGGTTGCGGCCGTACTCGACGGGGAGGCGGGCCGATTCACGATCGGGCCGCTGTCGGAGGTTGCTGCCAACCAACACACTTGGGCCGAACTCGCTCCGCATCTCGAACCCTTGCCGGTGACGTTGTACGTGGCGCACGAGCGAGCGCTGCGCGGCGAAGCGATCGACGCCTCGACTGTCGACCACTTGCCGCAGGTGATCGACATCCCCGTGGCGCTGCAGCAGTGGGAGCCCAGCTACCCATTGTCCACCTATTCCGACGGAGGTGCCGTTCATGACGAACCCCCGAACAGCGCCACCCTGACCACGCTCGCGACGACTCACGACGGCGAGGTGGTCGACGACGAATCGGTCGAACTGGCGGTGCGGTTGCTGGTGGATGCATGGACCACGACGTCCACCGGGCGGGCCGAATCGGTGTGCGTGGAGGGTTCACACCTCGACGCGCTCGGTGCACTCGGCGCGTCGTCCGTTCGCGTGGGTGAGATTCCGGCCAGCGAGGCACTGGCACTGTTGGCCTGGGCGGGCGCCACCGGCGCGGCACACGGTCGCCGTCGTGGCATGGCAATCGGTCGTTATTCCATGTGGTGGCTGCTCGGTGCACTCGGCGACCTGTACGACGAATGGCCACCCAGCTCCGCTGACATCGACGAGCTGTTGGCCCAACTGACCTGGTATCGCTGGGACGCCCACGAACCCCCCAGCGGCTGGCGGCTGCAACTCGCCATCGAGAACACGTCAGAGGGCGTCGCCTGGGCCATCAACGCCAGCGATGACGACTGACAACACCTCGGGCAATGAGACGGACGAGGGTCCGAACCGACACGTTTGGGATTCCGGACAGTGGGTACACCGTGCCCGCCTGATGGCCCTTACGCCCATCCCGTCCACAAGGAGAGTTCCATGCTCGGTTTCATTCTGTTTCTGTTGATCATCGGTCTCGTGGCCGGCTTCATCGCCCGCGCTCTCGTCCCGGGAGATGATTCGATGCCGATCCTCCACACGATTGTGCTCGGCATCGTCGGCTCGTTCGTCGGCGGCCTGATCGGGTACGCGGTGTTCCACAAGGACGGCGACGATGGTGCGTTCCAAGCTTCCGGACTGATCGGTTCGGTGATCGGCGCGGTTCTGGTACTCATCCTGTGGAAGGCCTACAAGGGCCGCTCGAGTGCGGGTCACCACGCGCACAGCTGATCGATTCGCGCACAGCTGAATGATCGCGGTTGCATGCCGCGAAATCACTCCCAGTAGAAATCGCCCCCGCATACGAAGATCCCCGGCATCGACCGGGGATCTTTCGTTGTCCGACGACGACGTCATCACACGTCTCGAACGCCGCTCGGCCTCGCTCGGGCACGAGGTTCTACGCGACGATGGCCCTGAGGCGTTTCCTGACGAAAGGTGTCAGACACCGCTCGTCAGGCTGCGATGGCGGCAAGGCGTTTCCAGATCAGCACGAGGATCAGGCACGACCCGCCGAAGGCGAACCAGAACGGGGCGGCGATGCCCCACCGGTTCGCGAGCAACCCTCCGATCGGGGCGCCGAGCACCATACCGCCCTGCATCCCCAGCAGGTACACGCTGCCCACTCGCCCCTGATACTCGAGCGGCACCTGGCGTTGCCGGGCCGTGTGAACGGTGGTCCCCCACATTCCCGTATGTACACCGAAGACGAACAGTGTGATCAGCGCCACCGTTGGGGTACGTGTCAGCGCTAGCGACAGATGGGTCGCCGCTTCGATGACCAGACCCAACCGCATGATGTTTGCCGCACCGATCCGCGCCACGGTCCACGCGTATCCCGCTGCGCCGGCAATCGACCCCACTGCCGATGCCGCTGTCAATAAGCCGAACCCGACGTCGCCCATGCCCAGTTGGTCGAGCGCGTAGAGCACGAGAACCGCCCAGGCCGCGCCGAAGGTCACGTTGAAAGCAACGATCGTGATGGTGAGGGTCCGCATCGGCCCATGGCTCCACAGCCAACGCAAACCGTCTGCCACCTGCCGACGCGCCGACGCCCGCGGCGGCACGTCGGGCAGACGACGGAACTCGATCTGCGACACACACCGGACGGCGGC
Source organism: Acidimicrobiales bacterium (assembly GCA_038203385.1). Lineage (GTDB taxonomy): Bacteria > Actinomycetota > Acidimicrobiia > Acidimicrobiales > Ilumatobacteraceae > Ilumatobacter. The sequence continues at coordinate 19,171 of JBBREA010000050.1, forward strand.
AACGAGCAGGACAGCGTGGGTCGCAAAAGGCACCGCCATGCCGATACCGAAAAGGAACGCACCGAACGGTGGGCCGATCAGTTGGTTCAGCGACTGCATGCCGAACGCCAATCGCGCATTAGCCACACCGAGGTCGTCGCGTTCGACGATCATCGGCAACAGAGTCCCGGTGGTGACGTCGGCGTAGGTCTCGGCTGTACCGATCACGAACAACGCGCCGAGTACCAACCCGATGCTTGTCACGTCGGTGGCAACGGCAACGGTGAGCAGCGCAATCGCACCAGCGCGCACTGCGTCCACCAATGCAACGATTCGTCGACGGTCGTGCCGGTCGGCAATTACCCCGGCGTGCAGGCCGAACAGCATCCACGGCAGTCGTTGCACCAGCGCCGCCATCGCCACCAGAAATGGATTCGACGTTTGTGACGCAACCAGGAGTGGCCCAGCGGCAAGAGCGATTCCATCGCCGAGATTGCTCAGCCACGATGACGCCATCAACCATCGAAACGAAGGACCCATCCGCACCGGAGCAAGAGTGGTGACGAGGGAGCGCATGGCGCGACGACGCTACCCGCTACCTCGCTTGCGCGTCCTGTATGAAACACAGGTGGGGTGGACCCGTCTGCCAGCGGCCGACATCCCACAAATGCAGTCGTGTTGGTCGTGTCGACTATCTGATATTGCGATGGGCAAGGAGGGGAGTTCATCAATACATATGACCTGTGTGTTGCCCATCTATACGAACATATGTACGATTACTTTATGAGTTCAATCAGCACTCCGCGAGAGGCCCGAATGGCGGAAATCGCCGGGCAACTCAACGTGTTGAACGCTGAACTCGTCACCCACATCGCCGACGCCATCGCCGACCACTCATGGTCCGGGCACGGCATCCACACACCTGCCCAATGGCTCACCATCCAACTCGGTGCGTCACCTGCCCGAGCCAAACAACTCGTCGAAACCGCCACACACGCTGCGTCGTTTCCCACCATCATCGGTGAGTTCACCGCCGGCCGGTTGTCGCTCGATCAAACCCATGTCGTCGTCACCCGGGCCCCAGCCTGGGCAGACCCGTTGCTGGTCAACACCGCCACCTCAGCCACAGTCCCCCAACTCCACCGGATGATTCGCAACGACTACTTCGAAGGACCCGACACACCCAACCCCGACACCGCTCCAGACGCACCGACCGATGGACCGGCCGACACACCGACTGAGTCGACGTCCAATACGCCGCCGGTGGTTCCGGTTGCACCGGATCGTGTGTCGTTCGGCTGGAACGGATCACGCTTCACCGGTACCTTCGACCTCGCCGCCGATACCGGCGCGATCATCGAAGCCGCCCTCGACGAAGCCCGCGACACCCTCTTCCGCGACGGCATCACCAACGTCACCTGGGCAGACGCCCTCACCGAGATCGCACTCCGATCACTCGACTCAACGTCACCTGTTCGGCGCACCCAGTTCAAGACCATGCTCCACATAGCCATCGACGATGATCGCGGTGCAGCCTCCACACCTGCAGCACGTTTCAGCAACGGTGTGCCGCTGCCAACAGCGATCCGTGACTACCTCACCTGCGACACCAACTGCCAACCAGTCTGGGAAACGGACAACACGCCCGTCGGGGTCGGCCGCACCCAACGCACCATCCCCACCAGACTCCGCAACCTCATCACCTACCGCGACCAAGGCTGCCAGATCCCCGGCTGCACCGCCACCCACACCCAGATCCACCCCATCACCCACTGGGCCAACGGTGGCGAGACCGAAACCCCGAATTTGATTGCGTTGTGCGCCCGCCATCACCGGGCCCACCACCTCGGCCTCATCGGCATCACCGGCAACGCCAACCAACCGAGCACCATGATCTTCACCGATCAACACGGGAACCCCATCAACACGGCCCCGAAACCCATCGTGACACCACCCACCCCCGCGTCACCCACAATGCGCTACGAACACCCGTCAGGTGAACGACTCGACCTCACCTACTTCGCCGGCTGGAACCACCCCTCAGTGAAACACCGCCACAACACCACCTGGCACCAACACCAACAACGAACCCGGCTCGCAGAGTCAACCGACGAAGACCACCACGCCGCCTGAGTGTCGATGGCCACCAGTAGCTGCCCACTGACGCTGGACGTGACCTCACCACGACGAAAGCCCACCGTGGTGAACTTGCGGGGCGACTGTTCCCCTTCGATCGCTGCGTAGCCCGCGTTTGAGGTCGGCGAGCAGCGCGCCGGCGGGAATCCGTGCGCCGTCACCCGAGAAGGCGGTATCGGAGGCAG
>JBBREA010000051.1:0-21398 GCA_038203385.1 Acidimicrobiales bacterium
GGTGCAATTTGTGCGCTGCGCATCCATGGAATTCAGGTTCTTGGTGTGTTGGCGTCTATCGTTTCGAGCGAACAACGTCGCGTCGCGCTCCGCACCCGACGCAGCGCACCCAACGCCAGCACCGAACGACGAGAGGACCAGCGTGACTGAAATACCCGAGCATCTGCTGAAACGAAGCCGTGAGCGCCGAGGCGCCCTTGGCCTCGGCGGCGACGAAGGCTCGGATACGCCGGCTACCGCTGCCTCTGCGCCAGCAAAGGTCGAGGCCGGCGCAGCAGCACCTGCAGTGGCCGCTCCCGCTGGCCGCGCTGCGGTGCCAGCCCCAGCTGCAGTTCCGACAGCGAAGCCTGACACACCGGTCGTGGTGGCCTACAAGCGTCGCAAGCGCGTGCCGTTCTGGGCCATGGCAGCATTGAGCTTCATGCCCGTGTGGGGCTTCATGTACGCCCGGTCGGTCACGGCGTCACCCCAGGAAGTCGTCGGCGCGATCGGCACCGGCGTCGAGGTGTACGGCTCCTGCTCCTCGTGTCATGGCGGGGCCGGCCAAGGCGTGGCGAGTCTGGGGTACGCGTTCGCCGACGGCGAGGTCCTCCTCACATTCCCCCACATCGAAGACCACCTCCGCTACGTGTACTTCGGCACGTCCGGATACAACCTGGCGGGCGTGGAGAGCTATGGCAACCCCGAGCGCGAAGGCGGCGAACGCATCGCTGGCGCCCGCGGCATCATGCCGAACCAAGGGGCCGAGACCGGCGGCGCTCTCACCGACTACGAGTTGCTGGGCGTCGTCTGCCACGAGCGTTACACCATCAGTGGCGCAGAAGAAGCTGGTGAAGAATACGAGACGTGGTGTGGTGAGGACTCACCGATCTATGCGGCGCTCGAGAGTGGTGAAACCACCTTGCTCACCGTCCACGAGTTCGACGACACGGTGATCCCGATCGGGCCTGAGCCGGTGCCAGGCTCGCCGCCCAGCGAGTAACACGTGCCGGGGCACCCCGCAGCGTCGACTGACGTGCTCATCGTTGGCGGAGGTCCGGCAGGTACTTCGGCCGCGATACAACTGGCGCGTGCCGGCCGTCGAGTCACCATCGTGGAACGCCGCGCTGGTGCGCCCAAGCCATGCGGCGGTCTGCTGACCCCGCGGGCTGTCACTGCGCTCGGTGATCTCCAAGTTGATCTGCCGTCTGAGGCCCATCGCGTCGACTTCGTGCGTTTCACGTATCAGACCGACGGTGAACATCGCGCCAGCACGCGCTCAGATCCTCCCAGCACGTCGGTCACATGGCCCGGCGTCGATGCGGGCCAAGCTCACGGCGTCGTGGTGTCTCGCCATCTGCTCGACCATCACCTTCTCGAAAAGGCCGCGTCGCTCGGAGTGCAGGTGCTCGATGGGCACACGGCTACGGCGCCCATCGTCGAGCGTGGATTCGTTCGAGGCGCTCACGTGACCGACGCGCCCGGAACATCGTTCGAGTTTCGGGCGTCGTACGTGCTCGTCGCCGACGGCGCCAACAGCAGATTCGGTCGCGCCCTCGGTACCTTCCGTCGCCCGTCTTGGCCCCACGCTGTGGCGCTCAAGACCAGCCATCGATCCGGTCTGCACGATGCCAGCGAGATCGAACTCGTCTTCGGTCTGCGCGACCGAGCCGGAACACCGGTGACCGGTTACGGCTTCATGTTCCCTCGCGGCGACGGCAACATCAATGTCGGCGTCGTCGTGATGTCGACATCACCGTCGTTTCAGGTGATCAACCTGCCTCATCTGCTCGAGCGGCTCGAGCTCGACCACGCCGATCGTTGGCGCTTGGACCGCGGCACCGATGCCACTGCATCCAAGCCCGCGATCTCGGCAAACGTCGGAGGCCGCATACCGATGGGCGGGTCGGTCGGTCCGCAGGCAGGACCCACCTTCCTGGTCGTCGGCGACGCCGCTGGTGCGGCGAACCCGCTCACCGGCGCGGGCATCGAGTACGCCATCGAGACGGGCAAGCTGGCCGGTGAAGTGATCGCCGAAGCGCTCGTTGCTGGGTCGGCGACCGCTCTCCAGCGATACCCAAAAGCGGTCGAGGACCGGTACGGCAGCTACTACAAAGTGGGTCGCCTCACCACGCGATTCCTCGGCAATCCGGCGTTGCACCGTCGCGTCTCTCGCTCGGTGGCAAGCAATGCCACAGCAGCGGAGGCGTATCTCCGACTCGGCAGCAATCAGCTCCGTACCGGCAGTCTCGGACCCGCCGAGTGGGCCTACCGAGCCGGACGAGCGATTTCCTTGGTGGCCCCCGACTCCTGACGTTCGAGTTCCAGAAGCATCACCGGTGTCAGTGAATCATCGTGCGGAGGCGAGCAGGGCTGCCGGGGCCGCTCTCAACGCGGCGACAGCGTCGTTGTTCGGCAGGCCTTGGAGTGCCGCCACTGCTGCTTCCACGTACCCATTCGCCACGTCGACTGCGGCGTCGATGCCAGTGTTCGATCGGACGATGGCGAGCGCCTTGTCGCGTTCTGCAACGTCGAGCGGCTCGCCCAGCAGGTCGGCGAGTTCGCCAGCAGCAGCACCTCCGGCGGACAGGGTTCGCAGGACGGGAAGCGTGTACACCCCTTCCTCCATGTCGTGACCAGCAGGCTTGCCCAGCCGCTCGGAGGTGGAGGTGATATCGAGCAGATCGTCGACGATTTGGAAGACCATGCCGTAGGCGTTGCCGTATGCGGTGAGGGCTTCGACGGTGGGACGGTCGAGGCCGCCCACGATGCCGCCGATTCGCGCTGCTGTGCCATAGAGCGACGCCGTCTTGCCGTGGATCGACGTGAGATAGCTGGCCTCCGGCCTCCCCACGTCGTACGTGTAGCGGAGTTCTTGGATCTGGCCTTCGCACAACCAGCCGATGGTGCGAGCGAGCAACCCAGCAACTTCGGTACCGAGGGACGCCGCGATCTCCGACGCTCGGGCAAGCAAGAAGTCACCGGCCAGGATCGCCTGCAAGTTGCCCCACCGAGCGTTGACGGTTTCGACACCTCGACGCGTGGTGGCTTCGTCCATGACGTCGTCGTGACAGAGCGAGCCGGTCTGCACGAGTTCGCAGGCCACCCCGCCACGGACGACGTCGTCGCTGGCCGGTCTCCCGGCCACCTGTGAGGTGACCACCGCCAGCACCGGCCGCAAGCGCTTGCCACCCGCGACGATGAGATGATTGGCCAGTTCGGTGAGCTGGGCGTCGGAGGTGGCCACGGCCGCGGTCATTGCCACCTCGATCCGCTCGCGATCGTGGTCCATGCCAGGCATGGCGAGCAAAGGTGACTTCGAAGGCGCGCTCGACACGCTCAGCAGGCTACGCGATGGAACCAGCACCCCCCACACCAGGAACGGGCTACACCAGGAACGGGCTACCGATGACTCGGTGCCACAGGGAGGTTCCAAGATGACCGATACACTGCTCGAATACATTCGCCGCTCACCGAAAGGCGACACACATGTTCGAACGATTCACCGATAGGGCCCGCAGGGTCGTTGTCCTTGCTCAAGAGGAAGCGCGGCTGCTGAACCACAGCTACATCGGCACCGAGCACATTCTGCTCGGGCTGATCCATGAAGGTGAGGGTGTCGCCGCCAAGGCCCTCGAATCGCTTTCGATTTCGCTCGAGGCGGTGCGCAACCAGGTCGAAGAGATCATCGGCCAGGGCGGCTCGTCGCCATCAGGCCACATCCCGTTCACGCCGCGGGCCAAGAAAGTACTCGAGCTGTCGTTGCGTGAGGCCCTGCAGCTGGGCCACAACTACATCGGCACCGAGCACATCTTGCTCGGCCTCATCCGCGAGGGTGAAGGTGTCGCCGCCCAGGTGCTCGTGAAACTCGGCGCCGACCTCAGCCGTGTGCGCCAGCAAGTCATCCAACTCTTGTCGGGCTATCAAGGCCCAGCCGGTGGAGCCGGCCAGGGATCGGGGTCCAGTTCGGGCCGCGGCAGCAGCGAGCAGTCGGGTGCCGGCGCCAGCGGCGCCAAAGGCGGCGGTGGCAGCGATGACGAAAAGAACAGTCAGATCCTCGACCAGTTCGGCCGCAATCTCACCCAGATGGCTCGAGATCATCAGCTCGACCCGGTGATCGGCCGCACACGCGAACTCGAGCGGGTCATGCAGATCCTGTCTCGACGTACCAAGAACAACCCGGTGCTCGTCGGCGAACCAGGCGTTGGCAAGACCGCCATCGTCGAGGGTCTTGCGCAGATGATCGTGAACAACGACGTTCCCGACACGTTGCACGACAAGCAGCTCTACACGCTCGACCTCGGCGCTCTCGTCGCAGGTTCGCGTTACCGCGGCGACTTCGAAGAACGCCTCAAGAAGGTGCTCAAAGAGATCAAGACGCGCGGCGACATCATCTTGTTCATCGACGAAATCCACACCCTCGTCGGTGCAGGCGCTGCGGAAGGCGCCATCGACGCGGCGTCCATCTTGAAGCCCATGCTCGCCCGTGGCGAACTGCAGACCGTCGGTGCCACCACGCTCGACGAGTACCGCAAGCACGTCGAGAAAGATGCTGCTCTCGAGCGTCGGTTCCAGCCGGTGCGGGTGGAAGAGCCCACGTTGGCTCACACCATCGAGATCTTGAAAGGCATCCGAGACCAGTACGAGTCGCACCACCGGGTCACCATCACCGACCAGGCGTTGGTCGCTGCAGCGAATCTCGCCGACCGTTACATCGCCGATCGGTTCCTGCCAGACAAGGCCATCGACCTCATCGACGAGGCCGGTGCACGCCTCCGCATCAAGCGCATGAAGACACCACCAGACCTGCGTGAGATCGAGCGCAAGCTCGACGATATCCAAGAGTCCAAGAAGCGTGCGGTCGAAGAGCAACAGTTCGAAGAGGCCGGGCGTCTCCGCGATCAGGAGAAGGCGCTCCTCGAAGAAAAGTCCGTGAAGGAGCGCGAAGTCAAGGCCGAAGGCGTCGACCTGTTCGACGAGGTCGACGAAGAGGCCATTGCCGAAGTGTTGTCACTGTGGACCGGCATCCCGGTGTACAAGCTCACCGAGGAAGAGACGGCCAAGCTCCTCAACATGGAGGGCGAGCTGCACAAGCGCATCATCGGCCAAGAGAGCGCCGTTGCCGCTGTCAGCCAGTCGATTCGTCGTACCCGCGCCGGCCTGAAAGACCCGAAGCGTCCAAGCGGTTCGTTCATCTTCCTGGGGCCCACCGGCGTTGGTAAGACCGAGCTGGCAAAGACTCTCGCCGATTTCTTGTTCGGCGACGAGACGTCGCTGATCACGCTCGACATGAGCGAGTACATGGAGAAGCACACCGTGTCTCGCCTGGTCGGTTCGCCCCCCGGCTACGTCGGCTACGAAGAGGGTGGCCAGCTCACCGAAGCTGTACGCCGCAAGCCGTTCTCGGTGGTGCTGTTCGACGAAATCGAAAAGGCTCACCCCGACGTGTTCAACACGCTGCTGCAGATTCTCGAAGAGGGTCGTCTCACCGACAGCCAAGGTCGTTCGGTCGACTTCCGCAACACCGTGCTCATCATGACGTCCAACCTCGGCACCCAAGACCTCCGCAAAGCCAACGTCGGTTTCACCACCGCCGACTCGGCCATGAGCTACGAGCGCATGAAGGAAAAGGTCAACGACGCGTTGAAGACCCACTTCCGGCCCGAGTTCCTCAACCGCATCGACGAGACGATCGTGTTCCACGAGCTGTCTCGCGACGAGGTCGTGCAGATGGTCGACCTGCAACTCGTGCGGCTCATCGGTCAACTCGAAGGCCAGGGTCTCGGCATCGAGGTCACCACTCCGGCGAAGCAGTTGCTGGCCGAAGTGGGTTACGACCCGCAGCTCGGTGGTCGCCCGCTGCGACGTGCGATTCAGCGCAACATCGAAGATCCGTTGTCCGAGAAGCTGTTGTACAAGCAGTTCTCGGCTGGCGAAATCATCGTCGTCGACGTCGAGCCCGACCCTGACAAGCCGGGCAAGCAGCGATTCGTGTTCAGCTCGGTCGAAGGCTTCGTGCCGCCGTCTGCAGTTGAGCTCGCGATCACGGCTACCGGCCCCACGGTGGCAACGCCCGACGACGAACCCGAAGCTCCGCTCGTCGAACCCACCTGACGTCACCAACCAGACGTCCACAGTTACTGCTGCCTACTCGGCCGGGCACCCAGCTCGGCCGAGTTGCGCGTTCGAGGTCGCATGCTCCACAGCGCTGTGGCAGCGTGCCTCACGTTGGCACCTGTGGCCTGAGAAGATAGAACGTCGTGATCCGCCGGTCCCTTGTTCTCCTCGTCTGCCTGGTCGCGCTCAGCGCGTGCCGACTCGACATCACCGCGTCGGTAGACATGGAAAGCGACGGCACGGGCACGGTCACGGTTGTGGCGGTGGCGGACGCAGACCTGGTGAACCGCGTGCCGGGTATCGCCAACGATCTTCGACTCGAAGATGCTGTCGCTCAAGGATGGGTCGTCGACGGGCCTACACAAGCCGCCGACGGCGGGCTCACGATCACGCTCACGCACCCGTTCCGGTCCAAAGACGAACTCGCCAACTTGCTGAACTCGATCGGCCCACCCTTCACCGACATGCAGGTCGCTCGCAACACCGAGAACGAGCAAACGACGAACGCCATCGACGGCACACTCGTGCTACCCAACGGGTTCGACTCGTTCGCCGATGCGGATCTCGTCGCCGCCGTGGGCGGGCTGCCGTTCGCTGAGGAGATCGCAGCTTCAGGGGCAACCCCACCGTCTGCGTTGTCGTTCACATTCCGAGTGGCGCTGCCGGGTGCGCTGATCAGCTCGGAGACGGGCAACGAGGTGGGCGACGGCGTCATCGAATGGATCGCCCCGCTCGATGGCTCGTCGGTGGAGTTGTTCACTTCGACGGTGCAGCGACCAGCGGGGTCGGGCGGCGCATGGGCGGAGCCGGTCTCCCAGTTTGCTTTGTTGGCGTTGGTCGTGTGGCTGGTGCTGGCAGCGGGTTTCATCGGCTTCGTGGCGTGGGCCCGCCGCAAGAAGCGCGCTCGGCGCGAGCGAGCTCTGGCTGGGCTGAAGCACTCTGGACGATGAACCGCTGACCCCTACGGGGATCCCCCGCATCGATTGGCGTCGCCAACCGGGCAGGCTCGGCGAAGCCTCCCCTATCCCCTCGGCTCCTAAGATGAGTGCGTGGCCGAAGGCATCGTTTCCGACTCACCACCGCCACGGCCCTACCTCATCGGTGTCGCTGGCGGCAGCAACTCTGGCAAGACCACCATCGCCGAACGTCTGGCCGACACCATCGGTGGCGATCAGCTGTCGCTGATCCGCCTCGACTCGTACTACGTCGACGAACTCGACAAACCGATAGAGGTCAGGGCGGCCACCAACTATGACCATCCCGACGCCTTCGACTGGGAACTGTTGAACGACCATCTGGCAGCGTTGGCGCTGGGTGCTTCCGTCGAGATTCCCATCTACGACTACACGAACTACCGCCGGTCGACGTCCACAGTCGTCGTGCTCGCAGCACGCGTGGTCGTCGTCGAGGGCATCTTGGTGTTGTGGGAACGCCGACTACGCGAGCGCTTCGATCTCAAGATCTTCGTGGACACTCCGGCCGATCTACGCCTCATCCGACGCCTTCGTCGTGACGTCGCCGAGCGCGGTCGCACCACCGACAGCATTCTCGATCAGTACCTGGAGACGGTACGTCCCGCCCACGAACGTTTCATCGAACCGTCGAAGCGGTATGCAGACGTGATCATCCCGGAAGGTGGCATGAACCGCCCTGCGATTGAAGTGCTGCTGGCCCGAGTTCGCGAGTTGGCCAGCCCCGAAAGCTAGAGCGTGACCGTCAGCCGCCAGTGGTGGTGGTGGTGGGATCCACCGTGGTTCCGGTGTCGCCCGAGTCGGTCGCGACGGTGGTAGTGGTGGTGACCAGCCCCTGCAGCTCATCGAGTGGAATGTCGGCGATGTCGTTGCCCATGGCCACGAGCACGGTCGCATCACCGATCTCGCCACTGCCGACCGGAGGCGGTGTGGGAAGTTCCAGCAATTCGATCGGAGCGCCACCGAGGGTGGCGCGAACGGACTCGGCAACGGGAAGCGCACCTTCTACCGAAGCGTTGTAGTAAACCTTCGACACCTCGAGCGGACCCTCGGTGCTGTCGGTCGGTGTGCCCACGGTGAACTCGACGAGCGCGAGTCGATCACTCAAGCGCCCGGCTCCACCGTCGACTCGGCTGGCGTTGGCGACCACCACGGTCGCACCTTCGGTGACCATCACCGGCATCGTGGTGGCAGGCGGCGCTGTGGTAGTGGCGGCCACCGACACCGTGACGCTCGGCTGGGTGACAGCAGCGGCCACCGTGGTCGGAACCGTGGTGTCCGCTGCTTCATCGTCGTCGCCGCCGCATGCAGTGAGGGTGACCGCTAGCGCTGCGGCCCCGGCAACAGCGCCGAGGCGGTTGAAGCGACGGGGGCGCTGACTCGCGGCATTGCCCGATGCGGAAGGGGTGGGCTCGATCGTTGCGTTCGTCACACGTCACACGCTAGCCATCGCGCACCCCTCCGTACAGGCATCCGGGAAGGCGCCCGTCGGTTCGGCCGATCAGATCTCGCAGTCGATCTGCACCAACAGTTCGGCCAAATCGTCGGGTACGACCAACTCGACCTCCGTTGCAGACGGCGCGCGGTTGCTGTCGGCGACCACCATCATCAGGTGGCGCACCACTTCTGCGTCCCACTGCTGACCAGCATTCGAGTTCAAGATGGCGAGTGACAGCCCGACGGGGAGACCTCTCCGGTACTCGCGATCGTGGGTGATCGCATCGAACGCGTCACATGCAGCAATGATTCGCGCCTCGATCGGAATTGACGAACCTGTCAACCGGTCGGGGTATCCGGCACCGTCGACTCGTTCATGGTGTGAGCGCACGATGTGTGCGCACGGGGCGAGCAACACATCAGCAGCCAACATCGCAGCACCGTCGGACGCATGTCGCTGAACGAGCTGGAACTCCTCAACAGACAGAGAACTCGGCTTGGTGAGAATCTCCTCTGGCACCAGCGTCTTGCCGACGTCGTGCATCACCGCAGCGAGGCCCAGACGCCGTCTCTGATCCACCGACAGCTTCATTCGGTCGGCGACTTTCAACGCCAAGTCGGCCGTGCCGACGGACGCCAGCCCATCTGTCTCAGTGGCCAGGTAGCGCCTCACCAACGGGCTTGCTGCGAGATCGAGGGCGAGGAACGGATCGACCTCGAGCACCGGCGCGAAGGCAGCCTGCGTCGGTGCGACTCGCCTGGCGATCGCTACGGTGCAGCCGGCCAGTGTGAGGGCAGCGGCGAACCCGACTGCGCGGAGGCCCCAGAATCCGGCGCCGAACACATTCGTGATGGGAGCAAGGGCGGAGACACCGAGGCCCACGAAGCCCACCACCAGGATGAGCGATCCAGGCAGCGAAGGACGGCTGAGTGCAGACCGGCTGAGTGCAGACCGGCGATGGAAACGCCAAGCGAACAACAGCACTGCGACGCAGGACGCAGCACATACCGCAATCGACACGGGACCTCCGGGGCGCAGACTCGGCCAGGCATCCGGCAATCCAGCGAGTGCGAACGCAACGACGAACGCCACGAACGTGGACATGATCGACCAGTCGCGCCAGCGGCGAGCACCCCAACGTCCGAACGCTGTACTGGCGAGCAACATCGGCAATGACGACAGAACGAAGGCTGGTAACACGAGCAGTGCGGCAACTGCGAACGCAGGATTGTCGGCATAGAGCGCTTCTGGTGTCACCGCTGCGTGGGCTGCGCTGAGCACGCTCATCGACAGCAATCCGTTGCCGACGAATCCGAGCTCGGCGACATTGCTGCGATCTGCAACTGCGATCGCAACCACCGCGGCCACCATGGTGACGAGTGCCGCCAACGCGCCCAGAGCTGCGAACGTCGACGACTGTTCCCAGGCGACGTCGGCGGTGTTCAACAACCCGAGAGTGCCGACAACGCCCACGAACACGAACGCCACGAGCATCAGCACCGTCAGACTGGATGCTCCGGAGGGTCGGGCACCCGTTGTGGGCGAAGGGGACAACGGCGCAGCGTCAAACCTGGTCACACTGACTTATCGGTCGAGCATGCGCTGCCTTGAGCACTTGCCTGCAGACGCGGCCATCGGCGCTCGATGCGCCGATGGCCGATCTCGGCCCGTGCGGTGCGGTCAGTCCGTCAACAGGTCGGGAAGGAGCACGCCGTCGATGGCGTGGATGATCCCGTTGCTCGCTGGCATTGCTGCGCCACCGTGAGCGTGCCGGCGTCGAGATCGACGTCGCTCCATCGCAGCCCGGCCAATTCGCCTCGACGCATCCCGGTGTGCAGGGCGAGTGTCCACAGCGCGACGAGACGATCATCGGCCACGGCATCGAGAAACTGGCGAGCCTCCTCCGCCGTCCAGACCCGGAGTTCCTTCGTCGTCCCCTTCGGCACACGCACCGCAGACACAGGGTTGACGAAGATCAGATTCCATCGCACCGCATCGGCCAAGGCTCGGTGCAGCACGCGATGCGCAAGCTTGACGGAATTCGCGGCCAAGGGCGTACCGTCCTGGCGACCTGACGTCAAGAGCACGCCGTGCCACCGCTTGATGTCGAGCGCTGACAACTCGCCGATTCGCTTCGATCCGAGGTGCGGGTTGATATGGCATCGAACCGACTGGGCGTAGCTCACCCATGCCGTCAACGCCACCTCGGTCTTGACGCCGTCGATCCATAGGTTGAGGAACTCTCGAACCGTGGTCCTCGACGGAGCGACGAATGTTCCTCGCTGCACACCCGACAAGGCCTCGTTGATCGCTGCCTGTGCCTCCTTCTTGGTACGGAAGCCACCGATCTCGCGTTGGCGTCGCTTGCCGACGTCATCCAAGCCGAGGTCGAGCCGATAACTCCAGGTACCACCGTCGGTTCGAGGCGTGCGAACGCTCCCACGAATGTCCCGATCGTACGCCATTCTGTGGGCGTATGTGGGCGATCCGTGGGCACAGAGCAAGTTCCGACGAGACAGTCAAAGAATAAAACAATATCTGAGCTGGAGCTATGTGTGGAGCCGGGTGCGAGGATCGAACTCGCCACCTCATGATTACAAATCAAGTGCTCTACCAACTGAGCTAACCCGGCGGGGTGTCGGGAAATGGTAGAGCACTATCCACGACAAAACCTACGGGAACACGATGCGAACCAGGTTCGATCAGTCTGTGGCCTGCGGTTGCGACCAACCCTGTGTCGGACCAAGGAGACGGTCAGCGAACTGTTCTCGTCCCAGCGACAGGCGCCATCAGAGAAGGCTGGTCGACCGGGCGTCCTGACGAGGCGTCATGCGGTTCGCTCGCGAGTTGTGTCCTGGCTTGTCCGCGGCCGGGTTTCCTGCTCGTCGGTGGCCGTCTCCACCTGGCCGGCCGGCAGCCAGTTGACCGGTGGGAGCGAGGCCACGATCAGGGCATACCGCTCACGTATCGGGAGTCCTGGCGAGCGGTTCACGACTCCTTCCCCATCCCATATCGCTGCTGTCTCTGGGAACGGCATGGGTTCGGGCATGCGTGACTGTGCGGGTGCGTGAGGGTGTCGTGGCGTTCAGGCTGCGTTGGGTCGTCGCGTCGGCGGTGGGGTTTCGACGAGGACCTGTCCGTCGTCGCTGTAGATGGTGATGGATCGGTCGGGGTGTAGGACGATTCGCCATCGGAGGGTGTGGATGAGGTGGTGGTGTCTGGAGCAGACCGGTAGGAGGTTCGAGAGGTCGGTATTGCCGCCTTGTTCCCAGGGGGTGATGTGGTGGATCTCGGTGCGTTCGAAGGGCATGTCGCAGTCGCCGATGGCGCAGTGGCGGTATTGCTGGCTCAGCGCTCTTCGTTGTTTCGCGGTGGCGTGGCGGGTGGTGCGCCCAACGGCGAGGGCGGTCCCATCAGAGTTCACGAGGACGCTGGTGATGTTGCCGTAACACGCGAGGCGTAGGGCGACTTCGGGCGGGATGGGTGCTCCGTCGCTGGTTTCGCAGATGCTGTGGTCGTGGAGTTCACCGGTGGCGAGGGTGTCGACGTCGATGATGACGGTGACATCGGCCACTGACGTGTTGGAACCGGAGCTGGAACTGTTTGATGTTGCGATCAGCTCGCCGAGTGATTCGGCGGCCAACCGGTTGCGATCGATGCGTCGCTCGACGAACTCGCGGTCACCGCGAGCTTCGCCGGCGGCGATGGTGGTGTTGACGTGACGATCAACGGCTCCGAAGACACGGTTGGCGAGTTCGGGGTGCAGGGAGAATCGGCCTTCGGTCATCCCGGTGGCGGGGTTGAGGCGCCGTGACAGGAACGTTTGTTTGCGGCGTTGTTCGTCTCGATCGACACCGTGGTCACGTTCGATCTTGCGGGCCAGTTCAGCAACCGACCGGGCGAACCGTTCCGGGGTCGAGTCTTTGGCTCGGTCGAGGAGGTCATCGGCACGGTCGAACAGTTCGTTGCGAACGGTTTCATCGAGTTTCGCGGTCGCGCTCGCGAGGGCGTCAACATGAGCGGTACCGATCTCCCCGGAGCTGAGGGCGTCACCAAAACTGGGTGCCGCGTCGATGACGTCGGAGCGGCGTTCGTTGTCGTGGGCCTCGCGGGTGCTGCAACCCGGAGTGCCGGCGTGCACATCCGCTGGCGGTAGTGATTGGCCGGTGGTGTTGAGTTCGCGCACCCGGGACGTGAATCGTGCTTCGGTCGCTGCGGTCCAGCTCTTCAAGCGTCCGAGCGTGGCGAACGCTGCTTTGCATTGGGCGGTGTCGGCCGCGGATGGGTCGATCGAGGTGACGGCAGTGATCATGGCGGCCAGCTCTGGGGGCAGGGTGCCTGATCTCATGAACCACCTATATCAGGGTACATATGTTCGATGCAACTGCAATGTATGGACAGTCCTCGCTGGCCGATTCGCTGAGCCCTACATGCCACCGACGCTGAACCGATCCAACCGATCAGCACATCCGCTACGCAGCCAGCTCTGCAACGCCTGACGGAGGCGCTTTGCCGAGGCATCCAAATCGTGAGTGGTCGTGAGCGGCTGGTATGTCCGACTGCCGCGTGATACGCATCGATCATGACGAGCGGGAGGGTCCACACGTCCGTATGGCTGGCTCCGGCCGAGGCGGACCGCAGTGACCTAAGCCTGCACATCGACCAGCTCGCGATCGAGCACGGCACCCCGAGCTTCGAGCCGCACATCACCTTGACCTCGGGCCAGGTGAACCCCGACGTAGTCGTCGGAGCGATCGAACGGGTTGCCACTGCAATAGCGCCGCTCGACATCGCTGCCGGTCGAACGGCGCACGGACGCGACCGGTTCAAGGCGGTGTTCATCGAGTTCGACGATCCTCGATTGGAACGATTGGCGGTCGAACTGAGCACAGCGCTCGGCATCCCCGCGCCTCCACCGCTCCGTCCGCATCTCAGTTTGATGTACGCGGCCGATCTATCGCCCGAGTTCCGTGCCCGGATCGCGATCGCTCGTGCCTTCAGTGGTAGAAGACTGAGGTTCGACTCCCTGGTGGCAAGCGTTCCGGGTGCCGGGATCGAAGACATTGCCCGCTGGCAGAGCACGGTCATCCGGCAGCTGACGGGGACGCGTCAGCTCCACTGACCCCTCCCGTAGGAAGTGCGCAGAAGACCCCGACTCGAAGGACATCACCCGAGCGCCAGTACTGGTTCGTGTCATTGCAACCTTCCGAACACAGCACCTCATGTTAATTGTCATCCACAGGAGAGACGGCACGACTGGCGAGCGCAACGCTACGGCAACCTCACACATCCGCCGACGGGCTGAACACGACGACCGTCGAATGCGGGCCCAATGGCGTCAACGGACAAGGCGCGCAGTCGGTTCGTGACATCGCGGCTGGCCCTTTCGGGCCGCGGGGCATCCCAACTACAGGTCGTTGACGATTCGGCTCACGTCACTTGTGTCGCCGACGGTGTACATATCGCACATGAACAAAGCATTATCGGGTCATACGGCAACTCCCATTGCGGCGGCGGCCAACCGATCTGCTTCGGTGGTGTCGAGGACGTCGCGAGCGATGGCGAGAATTCCCTCGAGTGCTGGTCGTGGCGCGGTGGCGGCGAACCCGGCGATGAGTGATGTGCGGGTCGGTGGGTCGATGGCGGGCAGCATCAGTCGGAGGCTCGCATCGGGTGCGACTGGATCCATGGTGGCCATGAACGCAGTGCGTGTGGCGGCGATCTCGGCATCCGTGCACAGCTCCCAGATGCGAGCCATGACGGTGGTCTCTTCGTCGTGCATATGGATGAGGTGGTCGGCGCA
The DNA here is from genome assembly GCA_038203385.1 of Acidimicrobiales bacterium. Lineage (GTDB taxonomy): Bacteria > Actinomycetota > Acidimicrobiia > Acidimicrobiales > Ilumatobacteraceae > Ilumatobacter. Next base: position 14,309 of record JBBREA010000051.1, read on the forward strand.
GAACAATGCCAGTTCCCGGTACAGGGCGAGGCCGCGAACCGGATCCGGGTCGTCGACGATGGTGTCGACCCATGACGCCATCTCGTCGAGCCATCCGTCGAGCGTGTGATGCTGAGCACCGGCCGCCTCAGTCGCGGTCGGGTCGTGTGAATCGAGGATCCGCAAGATGTGGCTGTCTTCGTGGTGGGTGTGATCAACGAGCAGGGCGTGCATACGCTTCCACTTGCAAGCCAGTCGGTCGACGTCGGTCGGGTCGGACCAATCTGTTGCGCCGGCAGTGGTGACGAGGTCGAACAGGCCCGCACGGATGGACTTGTGGATGTTGGTGAACAGGTCGTCTCGTGGCATGACGGAAGCTCCTTTCGATGTAGCCGGGTGAGTCCCGGCGAGGCAAGGTCGACAGTACGAATCTCCGCTTCGGCAGGGAATCCCGGATTCCGGGGGGTCGGTCGTGCCGCAGGCTCCCTATCGCCGCAAGGCTCGCAGGGGGCCGGTCCAGAAGGCCGTACCAAGGGTTGCCGTGCAAACACCCGGGGTCGGAGATGACAGCTCGCGGGGCTCGGTCCTACTGTTCCAGTTGATGAAACAACAAGTGCGCCACATCGAGCTGCGCTCGCGCATCGAACGGCTCGCCGCGGTCGGCCCCGATTTCACCACGGTCCGGGCCCTCCTCGATCGTGAACTTCGAGTCGCAGTCGGGTACGACTTCGGAGCACTGTCGACCCTCGACCCTGCCACCATGTGCTGGACCAGTTGTTTCGTTTCCGGCGCAGATCACGACGGCGGATTCGAACGGATCGTGTACGACCACGAGTTCCGCGCCCACGAGGTCAACAGCTACTCGGATCTCGCACGGGCAGGCCGACCCGTGGGTCGGCTTGCGGCCGCCACCGATGGAGATCTGGCGCGGGTCGGCCGCTACTCCGACCTGCTCGAGCCACTCGATGCGGCCGACGAAATGCGAGCCGTACTGCGGTCGCACGGTGCGTGCTGGGGCACGCTGACCCTGTACCGCCAGCATCCCCGACCAGCCTTCACCCTCGACGACGAACTCACCGTGGCCGCGGCTGCACCCCTGATCGCAGATCTGTTTCGGCTCACGATGCTGAGCGCGCGACCACCGCGACCAACGCGCCACTCCTCGGCCCCGGTCTGCTCACTGTTACGACGAGCGGAGAAATCTGCGAGAGCACCGCCGAGGCCGACGTCTGGCTGGGCCAACTCGACGATCGTGACCGAGTGCCATCGGTGATCACGTCGCTGGCGGCGGCGACCGCGAGAGGCGAGGGTCTCGCACGAGCAGTGTTGCTCTCCCAAACAGGATCATGGATCGCGTTGCACGCCTCTGGGCTCCGCACGACCGGGGTTGGTCCTGAAGACCGGATCGCAATCATCATCGAGGCCGCTCGTCCGGTCGAACTCAACGATCTCGTGGCCGAGGCCTACGGTCTGACACCTCGTGAGCGTGAGGTCACCACCCTGATCACCACAGGTCTCGCCAACAAGCAGATCGCACAACGTCTCGGCGTCTCCCGGTACACGGTCGAGGACCACGTCAAATCGGTCTTCGCGAAGACGGCCGTCCCCAATCGAGGCAGCTTGGTCGCCCTTCTCCAGAACGACCACTACCAGCCCCGCCTCGACCGGGGCAGCCATCCTGGCCCCTACGGTTGGTATCTCGACGACTCGATCCGCATTGCGTGAAGGACGCGGCCATTCTGAAAACGACGTCGACGGACGTTTCGACAATCTTCAGTGCAGGAGCGTCGAGTCTCACTCGCCATCCAACCACCCCGAACACTTCTCACGAAAGCCTGGACCCATGCTCCGAACCCTCCACCAGACGAACACGCAGCGTCTCTCATGAGCGCCGACGCAGAGACCGGCACCAAGCGTGGCCCGCTCGATGGGATCGTCGTGGCGGACCTGTCTCGTGTGCTGGCCGGACCCTACGCCTCGATGCTCCTCGCCGACCTCGGCGCCACGGTGATCAAGGTCGAGAGTCCCGGCGGCGATGACACGCGAGCGTGGTCGCCGCCCGAGAAGAACGGCGTGGCCACGTATTACCTGTCGATCAACCGAAACAAGCATTCGATCGTGCTCGACTTCACAGACCCAGAGGACATCGCAGTCGTGCACGAGTTGTTCCGTCGCTCCGACGTGGTGCTGGAGAACTTCAAGACCGGTGCGCTCCGAAAGTTCGGCCTCGACTATGACACTGCTCGCGAGATCAACCCGGCGCTGGTATATCTGTCCATCAGCGGCTTCGGCACTGCCGAGGGCGCCTGGCTGCCCGGATACGACCTCGTGGTGCAAGCGGTGTCGGGCCTGATGAGCCTCACTGGCGAGGCGGACGGTCCCGCATACCGCGCCGGCATCTCCGTCTTCGATGTGATGACCGGCTTGCACGGCACCATCGGGCTCCTCGCTGCGCTCAACCAACGCCACGAGACAGGAATCGGCCAACATGTGGAGGTCAACTTGCTGTCATCTGCGATGTCCGGACTCGTCAACCACACCGGCGCATTCGTCGCCAGTGGCGTCGTGCCGACCCGTATGGGCAACGCTCACCCCAGCGTGTACCCGTATCAACCGATGCCCACGAAGGACCGCGACGTCATCGTTGCCGTGGGGAACGACCGGCAGTTCCGCTCGTTGTGCGAAGTGCTCGACATCGCCGAAGTCGCTGATGACGATCGCTTCCGGTTGAACGCTGACCGCGCCGAACATCGCGAGGAACTCCACCCGCTCCTGATCGAGCGCCTCGCCGATTGGTCGGCCGACGACCTGTTCGTTGCGCTCAACAAGGTGGGGGTGCCGTGCGGCCCGATCAACTCGATCGCCGATGGCGTCGAACTCGCCGAGTCGCTCGGATTACGTCCACGCGTCACTCTCGGCGACGGTGACCGCCAGGTCGACCTCATCCGCAACCCGATCACCTTCAGCGAGGCGGAGGTGCGGTACACCTCCCCGCCACCGGAACTCGGCGAGCACTCCGACAGTGTCCGCGAGTGGCTGTCGAAGCCAGCTTGACCGCGAACTCTTCGTCCATCACCACCCCACGCCCACGCCACCGCTCCATCGCACGAGATCACCGAGGAACCCGCAGTGACCCACCCATCCCAACCCCCCACGTACCGCACCGGCCTGGGGACCTCTGACGCAGACCACATCTGGCTGCTCGGCCACGACCTCGCCGAGGACCTGCTCGGCAAGGTCACCTTCGGCGAACTCGCCTACTGGATGATCACCAAGCGACGCCCGACCGAAGGCCAACGGTCACTGTTCGAGGCGGTACTGATCGCTCTGGCCGACCATGGCTTCACCCCTACGGCAATCGCCGCGCGAGTCACGCTCTTGAGCGCGCCGGAGTCGCTACAGGGAGCGATCGCCGCCGGATTGCTCGGCGGCGGGTCACGGTTCCTCGGCGTGACGGAAGACGCAGCGAACTTCCTGCATGACGCCCTCGCCGAACTCGGCGATCATCCCACCGACGCCGATGGTTGGGACGCCGTCGCCACCACGCTGGTCGCCGACACCAGGGCGGCCCAGCGGCTCGTCCCAGGTCTCGGGCATCCGGTGCACAAGCACACCGATCCGCGAACACCGGTTCTGCTTCGCCTGGCTCACGAGCACGAGGTGTTCGGGCCCCATCTGGCCCTGTTCGAGGCCATCGGGCGCGTTCATCCGGTCGTGCTGGGCCGCACGCTGCCGTTGAACGGCGCCGGGGTGTGCGGTGCGGTACTGGCCGACATCGACATTCCACTCGGCGTAACGCGTGGCATAGCCCTGCTGGCACGATGCGCCGGGCTCCTCGGCCACCTTGCGGAGGAACTCGTCGACCCGATCGGCAACGACATGTACATGAACATCGACCGAAATACGGAGTACGTGCCGCCGATCCACTGACCACCCTGACGAACGTGACGCTCGGGCGACGCGACCGAGTTCGTTTGCTGCCTCCAGTCCCACTGACAGCGCCACGGTGTGGGTGAGTGTGGTGCGCAACCCGTTCAGGCGGGCGGCGTGTGCGCCAAGGCCAGAGCGTCCGATGCAGTTGCTCCGGGAAGGATCTCCGGGATGCACCAGGTTGCGCCTGCTGCGGCCAGCGCTTGGGCATCGGGGTGCGCCCCACCGACCAGCGCCACGTCGATGTCGCCGGGCGCCAGGCCACCGGCACCCAGTGCGGTAGTCACGTCTTGGGGCATCCAGACGTCGGCACCCACCAGAGCGAGACCCTCCACACCATGGCGGCGGACTCTCCGCGGGCCGGCGGTGAGTCCCTCCCGGCCGGCGACCCAGATGGGAACGCGAGGAGATTGGACACTGGCGGTCGTGGTGACCCGGCCGCCAGCGGCCGCCACGGGTTCACCCGCAAGCATGGACACGAGCAGTTCGATTCCTTGATCGAGCAGCGCGGCCCGGGCGTGGTCATCACCTGCCGGTTCGTCGAACACTGAGTACTCGCCATAGCTGTCGACCCCGAGACCGACGCCCAGCACCATTCGACCGCCGGAGAGACGATCGATCGTTGTCGTGGACTGAGCGACCAGCTGCGGGCGACGTCGCGGCAGGGCTGTGACCATCGTGCCGATCGCGACCCGTTCGGTTGCCGTCGCGATCGCCGCCAACGTGACGAACGGATCAGCGAACGGGATCAGCGTTCGGTTCCAGAGGTGGTCCCAAACGAACACGCCGTCCCACCCGGCGTTCTCAGCCGCAAGCGCTACCTTCGCAAGCAACGCAGGGTCTGCCAACTCGCCGGACAACGAGATCGACAATCCCCAGCGCACAGCGGGAGCCATGACCAGCCCTTACCAGTTCAGCGTGAGAAAGCCCGGGTTGACGGGCTGGCCCGTGACCACGATGCGGTACTTCAGACTGGTCGGCGCCCAAGCATCGGGATACCGCGACTTCGTACTGTCGAACCCGACCGTGCAAGCAACCAGCGCCAATGATGGCGCACCATGAAATCGGGTGGCATCGAGCACATTGTTGTTGTTCTGCGCGACGTTGCGGCTTGCGGTGTCGGCGATGTCACGCCGAACCATCTCGTACGTGTAGCGCCTACCGTCGATCGTGGAGACGGACCAGCGATCGCCGTTCTGCAGCTGATCGATGTAGTAGAGCGGTGCCCCAGCCTCGGTGCGGTGGCCGAAAATGGCCACTGACGCGTTCTGACCCATCACACCGGTGCCGGTCCAGTGCCAGGCGAACCCAGCGTCGGTGATCCGCTTGGCGTCCCCGTCGTACACCCAGATGCCGAGGCCTAGACGCGGAATCTCCAGCCACCAGGGCGGGCCGATGGGGGGCGGAGCGGGGTTGGCGCGTGGCCCGATGGATGGCGGCTTCGGCGAGCCGAGGAAGTACCCGGCGAGGTCGACGATGACGGCCGCGCCGTGCGATGAGTACACCTGGTAACCGTGGGTCACCGTGATCGGCGTGATCGCGTGGTTCGGCACGGTGGTGCCCGGGACCGACCAGTTGACGTTGGATGTTCCTGGGATGGGCTGACGTGCTGCCGAAATGGTGAGAAAGCCCGGACCGCGAGTGGCGGTACCCGTGAGGTTCACCACGATGGCTGATGCTTCGGTGCCAGCGGCGCCCGGCACCTTGCCTTCAACCGCCCAATCGGGCCACAGCACACCGCCGGGAGCAAACTCAGGCTGAAACTGCGGCAAGCGTGTGTCGAGAATACGCGTCGGGTCGACCGGGACGAACAGGCCGGTCGTGGACTTCGAGGCGTCAGCGCCGGTGAAATAGCCGGTGACGTCGACGATCAACTTGGTCGCACGGAGGGTGAAGATCTTGATGCGTCGGCGCCCACCGATGGTGCTCACCGGCACGATGACGCTCGAGGCTCGGGTCTCGCCGAACTGCGTGAAGTTCAGGCTCGACGTGCCTGGGACCTCACTTTCGGTGTACGGAAACACCGTGCAGAAACCCGGCAAGGTGCACTCGGTGGCCGTGAGATTCATCACGAGACTGCCAGCCTCGGAGGGGATGTAGTCGGTGACGTCGACCTCGGTGACCGAGTTGTCGCCGACGTAGTTGGGGCGAGTATCGATCGCGCGCCGGGCGGCCGCCAGCCCGACAAAACGACCAGCCGCCACAGATTCCGTCACCGGCGTGTAGTAGCCGAGCACGTCGAGAATGACATCGCACGGCCTGAGCGATGTGATGCTGACTCCGCCGGCACCCAACTTCACCGTGGCCAAGTTGGCATTGATGTCGAACGCGAACGGCAGGTTCAGGTTGCTGACCACCGGCAGTGGCTGACCCGACGGAAACATGGTGACGAAGTTCGGTTGGAACCGGTTGACGCCAGTGAGCGTGGCCACGATCGCGGTGGCATCGGCCGGCACCCCGTACATACCAGCGATCGGCACCGAGATCTCGAGGTCGGAGGCACGATTGAACGAATAGTTGCCTGGCGTACGGGTATCGACGACACGAACTGCCTTCGGTAGCGCCGCGAACGCACTGGCACCAGCGGTGAGCGCGTTCGCCGACATGGCTGGCAGTACGGCAGACAATGCACCGACGCCCGCTGCCGCGCCGACGCCCTGCATGAAGCGGCGGCGACCGAAGGGCCTGGCCACGTCGACCGCAAGCTCAGAGGCGATATCGCCTGACCCGGTAAGTGGGTTCGCAGTGCCGTTGGACACCAGAAGTGGGGGAGCTGTTTCGTTCATGAGTCCGAGCTTGTGAAGTGGTCGAGTCGAGTGTTCCGATTATCGTCGATGTCGGGCGACTTCGTACGTCGCCAATGATGCCGCTGCAGAAACGTTGAGCGAACTCAGCCTACCCAGCATAGGAATGCTCACGATCAAGTCGCAGCGCTCGCGAACCAATCGCGACAACCCTGCGCCTTCTGCCCCCAAAACCATACACACCGGCTCGCGGGCCAGGTCGCCAATATCGAACAGTTCTTTGTCAGAGGCGTCGTCGAGGCCGATGATCCAGATTCCGGCCTCTTTGATTCGCTGGAGTGTGCTGGGAAGGCCCGACACCACCGCAATCGGCATGTGTTCGATGGCGCCGGCTGACGCCTTGGCCACGGTGGGGGTTACGTGAACCGCCCGGTGGC
>JBBREA010000052.1:0-21264 GCA_038203385.1 Acidimicrobiales bacterium
CGGCGGATCGGTGGTTCCCGCCGACGCGCCAAACGCTGCCGTCGTGCCTGCCGACCTCTCGTTCGGTGACGGTGAACCGGTGTTCGCCTCGGCGCCTGCTGGCAGCGACGCGCGGGCGCATCTCGATCAACACCTGGTTCCTTTCTTGCTCGACGCCCGCAGGGCGCTGCAGTTGAGTGCACGACTCGACCGTCTCGATGAAGACGCTTCAACGGACCGTCTGACGAGTCTTCCGAACAGGCGTACCATGGATCGGGTCCTTGGGCGACTCGGGTCGGACGGCACCGTGATCATGTTCGACCTCGACCATTTCAAGAAGGTCAACGACGAGTTCGGACACCATATGGGTGACGAAGTGTTGCAAGCGTTCGGCGCCGTCCTGCAGTCCGTCGTACGGGCCGGAGAAATCGCCGGGCGCTTCGGCGGCGAGGAGTTCGTAGCCGTCATCTCGTCTCCAGATGGCGCCACCTCGCTGCTCGAACGGCTGCGCACGACGTGGGAGGCAACACGCCCGCTGCCAATCACATTTTCCGCCGGCATCGCCCGGTCCACCGGTACACCGTCCATGACGCTGCGGTTGGCTGACGCTGCTCTGTATGAGGCCAAGGAAGCAGGCCGCGACAGGTGGGTGTTCTCACAAGCCAATGAACTTCCGTCGGCGTCGTCCGACGCCGACGCGTGCGACTCAGTAGACGGGTACGTAACCGACGCCGTCAACGGTGAGCGACGCTCCGCGATTCGCACGACCCTGGACATGTTCGACAGCGGTGTTCCCCCAAATCGTGTGATCGTCGAGCTACTCGCCGCCGGACAGCGTGAAGTGGGAGAGCGCTGGCACCGCAATCAGCTCACCGTCGCAGACGAACACGTCGCGACCGGAGTGTCCGCTGCCGCGCTCGATGCACTCGTGAGCGAGGTCGACGACCCCCCTGGAGACGGACACACCATTGTCGTCTGCGCTGAGGGCGACTGGCATTCACTCGCGGCACAGATGTTCGGGGAGTCATTGCGCAGCCTCGGTGTCGGTGTGACCATCCTGGGCGCGTCCACGCCCGGCCCGTACGTCGCCGAGTTGTTGGCCCGGCGTAGCGCCGACTCATTGGCGATCTCGTGCAGCGTGCCGATCTTCTTTCCCGGTGTCATCAAACTGATCGACATCGCTCACGCGCAGGGCGTACCCGTCATTGTCGGCGGACGCGCCCTCGGGGCCGACGGCGCTCGCGCCGCACGGCTCGGTGCCGACGCCTGGGCCGAAACCGCCGCTGAGGCAGCGGTCATCTTGAAGCAATGGCGCACCGAAGTGGCGCCGGACCCACGAACGGCTACAACGCCCGATGTGCGGGCACTGCACATGATGGAAGACGCCACCGCTATCGCCCAAGCGAGCTTCGCTGGGCTTGTCGCACGGTTCCCCCCGATGGCCGACTACCGCTCTGACCAGAACGCTCGCACGCGAGAGGACCTGACATTCACTGTGCAGTTCCTCGCCGCGGCGATACTGACGTCAGATAGCGCAGTCTTCACCGATTATCTCGATTGGTTGCAGAACCTTCTGGCCAACCGCGGCGTTCCCGACTCGGCGCTCCCTGCTGGTCTTTCGGCACTCAGACCAGTCCTTCAACAGGACTACCCCGAAGCGATCGCACTCCTCGATGCCGGCCTACGACTACTGACCACTGTGCCCGTCAGGCGGGCGTTGGCGTGATGATGACGACGATGTCGCCGCTGCCGACGGTGTCGCCGGTGGCGACCTTGATTTCGGCGATGGTGCCCGTGACGTCGGCGTTGATCTGGTTTTCCATCTTCATCGCTTCCAACACCACCACGCCCTGACCCGACTCGACAGCCTGGCCCACTTCGACGAGCACCTTCACGATGGTGCCTTGCATCGGAACAGCGATCTTGCCGGAACCTGCAGCACCACCAGGGCCGCTCGACGCAGCGCGTTTTTTCTTTGCCGTGGCTGGAGCGGCCGCTGCGCCCCCCGATTCGGGCACCCACATCTTGACGTGGAATCGCTTGCCGTTCACCTCGACGGTCGTCGAGCGTTCGACGAGCGGCGCCGCATCTTCGCCATCGACGGCGGGCGCCACAGCTACGTTGCCGATGCCGGACAGGTCGAGGGTTTGCTCGACCCACTTGGTCGAGTGCTGTACGGCAGCGAAGTCGGGATGTTCGAGAATCGCGAGGTCGGCCGGGATGGTGGTAGCGACGCCTTCTACCACGAGTTCGTTGAGGGCGCGAATCGTGCGGGCGATACACACCTCACGCGTGCGGCCCCACACGATCAGCTTGCCGACCAGGTTGTCGTAGTACTGGCTGATCTCGTCGCCCGACTCGTAACCAGAGTCGAAGCGGACGCCGAAACCGTCGGGAGCGACCAGTTTGGTGATCGGTCCCGGCGAGGGAAGGAACTTGCCGCCCGCCGGATCTTCGGCGTTGATGCGAACCTCGATGCCATGCCCGCGGCGCTGTGCGAGTACTGCTTCTTGGGTCATGGGCAACGGCATCCCGCTTGCCACCATGATCTGCCATTCGACCAAGTCGATGCCGGTTATCACTTCGGTAACTGGGTGTTCCACCTGCAGCCGGGTGTTCATCTCCAGGAAGAAGAAATCGCCGTCTTGGTAGATGAACTCGACCGTGCCGGCGTTGTAGTACCCCACGGCCTTGGCAGCTTTCACCGCAGCAGCACCCATCGCTTCCTCGACGCCCTCGGGTAGGCCTGGAGCCGGGGCTTCCTCGATGAGTTTTTGATGGCGGCGTTGCGCCGAGCAGTCGCGGGTAGACACCCACACCACATCTCCTTGTTGGTCGCCAACGATCTGCACCTCGACGTGGCGCGGCCAAGTGAGATACCGCTCGACGTAGACCTCGTCGCGCCCGAAGAACGACTTCGCTTCGCGCTGCGCCGACGCCATGGCGTCATCGACCTCATCTGCTGACTGCACGACCTTCATGCCGCGCCCGCCACCACCGAAGGCGGCCTTGATGCACACGGGCCAGCCGAACTCGTTGCCGAAGTCGCGGATCTCGTCGGGGCCTTGGGCAAACGCGGTGGTTCCGGGAACGATGGGGGCACCGCCACGTTGAGCGGCGAGCCGTGAGCTGACCTTGTCGCCCATCTCATCGATCGCTGCTGGCGGCGGCCCGATCCATACCACGCCCAAATCGGTTATCGCTCGGGCAAAGTCGGCGTTCTCTGAAAAGAAGCCGTAACCAGGATGCACCGCGTCTGCACCGCTCTTTGCGATGGCGTCGAGGATTGCTGCCGTGTTCAGATACGACTCGGTCACCGTTTGCCCGCCGAGCGCGTATGCCTCGTCGGCGAGGCGAACGTGCAAGGCGTTGCGGTCGAGTTCGGAGTACACGGCGACGGTGGCAATTCCGAGTTCACGGGCGGCGCGGATGACGCGCACGGCGATTTCTCCACGGTTTGCGATCAGGATCTTCTGCAGCACGGCTGCCACAGTAGGAGGGATGACCGGTTCAGACCACTTTTTGGGCGAAGCGACATCTCACGTACCGGGCACTTCGCTCGATGGCCCGCCCGGGTGGCACCTGCGACACGTGGCGGAAACAGGCTCCACCAATGCCGACTTGTTGGCCGAGGTCGACTTGGGGGCACCCGACAGGACGGCGCTTCGGACGGACCATCAAACGGCAGGGAGAGGCCGCCTCGACCGCACATGGGATGCGCCCCCAGGATCCAACCTTCTGATGTCGTTGCTCTTTCGTGAGGTGCCGGAGGAACCCGGCGAACTCACCCGCCGTGTCGGTTTGGCGGCGATTGCGGCCGTGGCCGAGGTTGCGGGCATCACCGCCGAGCTGAAGTGGCCGAACGATGTGCTTGTTGCCGGACGCAAACTGGCAGGCATCCTGGCCCAGCGCTCGGTCAGCGGGCCGGTGGTGGTAGGAATCGGCCTCAACGTCGGTTGGGCGCCGGATGGAGCGGCCAGCCTTGGAGCGAACCTGCAGCCGACAGATGTGGCCACGGCTTTGTTGCGCGCATACGACGCGCTGCCGGACAACATCGATGCGATGTATCGAGAGCACCTCGGAACCGTCGGCCAGCGAGTGCGGGTCGAACGAACGACTGGCGACCTCGAAGGACGCGCGCTCGACGTGGGTCCAGACGGGCACCTCGTCGTGCTGGACGCGTGTGGTGTCACCCACCGTGTTGACGTCGGCGACGTGGTGCACCTGCGTCCAGCCGAATGAACGGGTTGCTCGGCGGCGATACTGCTGGGGTGTTCGACGACACTCGACCCGACGGCATTGCTCACGAAACATTTTCTGACGCCGAACTACTCACGTTGTTCGATCTCCTGGCGATACCTCGAACGATCGAGCACAAGATGCTCAACATGTTGCGGCAAGGGCGCCTGTCGAAGTGGTTCTCGGGCATCGGGCAGGAAGCGATCGCCGTCGGCGTGACATACGCGCTGAAGGCTGATGACTGGGTGCTGCCCATGCACCGAAATCTGGGTGTCTGGACGACCCGTGGGGTCGACCTCGATCGACTCTTTCGCCAGTTGTTGGGGCGTGCCGATGGTTTCACCGCCGGTCGTGATCGCACCTTTCACTTCGGTTCGATCGACGATCACATCATCGGCATGATCAGCCACCTCGGAGCCACCATGCCCGTGGCCGACGGTCTTGCGCTCGCGGGCCGGTTGAACGGCACGAACCGAGTTGCCGCGTCGTTCACTGGCGAGGGCGCCACCAGCGAGGGCGACGTGCACGAGGCGATGAACCTCGCTGCCGTGTGGAACCTGCCGGTGATCTTCGTGGTGGAGAACAACGGCTACGGGCTGTCGACCCCGTCGAGCGATCAGTTCGCCTGTGCCCAGATTGCGGATCGTGCGGCCGGATATGGAATGGCTGGTGAGGTCGTCGATGGCAACGACATCTGCGCAGTGGTCGAGGCAACTCGACGCGCCGCCGAACGGGCGCGGGCCGGCAGCGGGCCGACACTGCTCGAATTCATGACCTTTCGCATGCGAGGTCACGAGGAGACCTCGGGCATCGACTACGTGCCACCCGAACTGCTCGATCAGTGGGCGCGCCTCGATCCGCTCGACCGGTTGTTCTCGGTGCTGTCACAGCGCGGCGTGCTCGACGAGGCGGGTCGCCACGAACGCATCGCGAGGCTGAAGGCAGACCTCGATACCCGAGTCAACGTCGCATCGGAGCACCCGGCGCCCGCCTCGACAGCTGTGCATGAGATCGGTGATGTGTATCCGTCTCGCACGCGCCCGGTCCGCCATCAGGTACCCGGGCCCACGTCGGAGATCCGCTACCTCGATGCCATCACCGATGCGATGCGCACCGCACTGCGTGACGACCCATCGGTACTGCTGCTCGGCCAGGACATCGCAGAGTACGGCGGAGCGTTCAAAGCAACCGTCGGTTTCGTCGAGGAGTTCGGCCGCGAGCGTGTGCGCAACACGCCCATCATCGAGTCCGGCGCAATCGGTGCGGCGATCGGGCTGGCGCTCGACGGCTTTCGACCCATCGTCGAACTGCAGTTCGGCGACTTCATCTCGTGCGGTTTCAACCAGATCGTCAATCAGTTGGCCACTACCCATTATCGCTGGGGTGCTGCGCTTCCTGTGGTCATTCGCGCGCCGATTGGAGGAGGCACCGGGGCCGGCCCGTTTCACTCGCAGAACATCGAGGGCTGGTTCGGCAACGTGGCCGGTCTCAAAGTGGTCGCTCCGTCCACTGCCGCCGATGCACGCGGCCTGCTGCTCGCAGCGATCGACGACGACGCGCCGGTCTTGTTCCTCGAACACAAGCGGTTGTATCGCACGGTCATCGACGCAGTCCCGGCCGGGTGGACGACCGTCCCGATCGGCGCCGCTCGTGTCGCCCGACCCGGACGACATGCGACCGTGGTCACCTACGGCGGCACGGTCCAGTTTGCCGTCGACACCGCTGATCGGTTGGCGACCGAGGGCATCGACATCGAAGTGATCGATCTGCGCAGCCTGATTCCGTGGGACATCGACATGGTGCTTGAATCGGTGACGCGTACCGCTCGATGCCTCGTGTTGCACGAGGCGCCGCTCACCGGTGGTTTCGGCGGCGAGATCGCAGCGACAGTGGCAGAGCGCGCCTTTTTCGCTCTCGATGCCCCGGTGCGACGGGTGGGAGCACTCGACACACCGATTCCGTTCGCCAAGCAGCTCGAATCGTTGCATCTGCCCAACGCTCGCTTGGAGTCTGCACTGCGCGAGCTGTGTGCCGTGTGACACCGGGACGGTGACACTGGGAGGGTGACAGATTCCCGCGTCCGACCGCGGATACCGTTCTCCGTATGGATTCTCCCCAGCCGGTGCGCAGCCGCGCCCAGCGACCCACCCAGCGACCTCGCCAACGTCCTGGCTGGTCGCGTTCGCCGCTTCCGATGATGGGAGCCATCGTCGCGCTCGTGGGCATCGTCGGGGCCGCCGGCGTACTGCGCGCTGCCGACGCGCGAACCGCAGCGGTAGAACGAATCGACGGCCTGGGCGCTGTGCTCGCCGCCGTGCCAGCCGAAGACAGTTCGTATCCGGCCGAGAACTACCTGCTCGTCGGATCAGACAGTCGCGAAGGCCTCGTCGATGGCTCCGACTCGCAAGTGATCGGCGGGACCGAAGACGTAGCCGGCCGGCGAAGCGACACCATCATGGTGTTGCGCCAAGAGCGCAACGGCGGAGCTTCCCTGATGAGCGTGCCGCGCGACCTCTGGGTTCCCATCGCAGGAACCGACGACAGCGGCCGCATCAACAGCGCGTATGCCGAAGGTCCCGAACGATTGGCTGCGACGGTGTCGCAAGCCCTGGGGATCCCGATTCACCACTATGTCGAAGTGGACTTTCAGGGCTTCAAGGACATCATCGACCGGCTTGGCGGCGTGGATCTGTGTGTTGATGCCGAAGCTCGAGACACGCACAGCGGGCTGTCGATCGTCGCCGGCTGCCAACGGCTCGACGGGGTGCAGGCGCTCGCATACGCGCGCAGTCGCTATTACCAAACGTGGGACGGCACGGAGTGGCAGACCGACGGCCGTGCGGACCTGGGCCGGATCGAGCGCCAACAATTCTTCATTCGCTCGGCCGTGAACGGGGCGCTCACCCAAATCCAGTCGTCCCCGTTCAGTTCTGGCAACACCATCGCGGCAATCGTTTCGGCACTGCGGATCGACGATCAGCTCGACCCGATCGAGGCCGCGCAAGCGTTGCGGCAAGCCTTTCAATCGGGCCTCCGAACGTTTGCCCTGCCGGTGTACAACGACACCGTCGGCGACGCAGCGGTGCTCAGGCTCGGCGACAGCGCTGACGAGTTGTTGGCGTACTTCCGTGGTGAGGCTCCGGCGCCGATCGCGTTCGAGACCACAGAGATCACGCAAGCCGGATAGCCGCCGGCCGTTAGATCCGGTGAGTGCGGCCCACACGTCGTAGGCTCGCGGCTCATGAAGGCGCTCATTCTTGCAGGCGGTGCGGGAACGCGGCTGCGGCCGATCACCCACACCCGTGCGAAGCAGCTGGTTCCGGTGGCAAACAAGCCGATCCTCTACTACGGCATCGAGTCGATGGTGGCGGCGGGGATCATGGAGATTGGCGTCATCGTCGGCGACACGCGCGCCGAGGTGATGGACGCGCTGGGCGATGGCAGCTCGTTCGGGGCCAAGATCACGTTCATCCCGCAAGACGAACCCCTCGGGCTGGCGCATTGTGTGTTGATCGCCCGTGACTTCCTGGGCGATGACGACTTCGTGATGTATCTCGGCGACAACCTCTTGGAGCAGGACTTGGCGGCATTCGTTGCTGCATTCGAAGGCGCGCGCCAACTCCCCGATCCGCCAGCTGCGCAGATTCTCTTGAAAAAGGTTCCCGATCCACACCGATTCGGCATCGCCACACTCGACGACAGCGGCAACGTTGTGCAGTTGGTCGAGAAGCCAGAAGTGCCGGCATCTGACCTTGCGTTGGTGGGCGTGTACCTCTTCACACCCCGAATCCACGACGCGGTGGCCGCAATTGCGCCGTCGCCTCGCGGTGAGTTGGAGATCACCGACGCTATTCAGTGGCTCATCGACGCTGGCGATCGGGTGCGGTGCGAACTGCTCACCGGTTGGTGGATCGACACCGGAAAGCTGACGCCTCTCCTCGAGGCAAACCGCCTGCTGTTGGAACGAATCGTCCGGCGCATCGATGGTCAGGTCGACGACGCGTCGGTGATCGACGGACGCGTCGTGGTCGAGATCGGCGCCGAAGTCATCGGGTCTACTATTCGTGGGCCGGTGGTCATCGGTGCCAACACCCGCATCGTCGACAGCTTTGTCGGCCCGTATTCGGCGATCGGGGCCGATTGCTTGGTGCAGTCGTCAGAGGTCGAGCATTCCGTCGTGATGGACGGTTCAACGGTGAGTGAAATTGCACGGCTGGAGGATTCACTCATCGGCTCCCATGCTGTGGTCTCGCGAAGCAAGCAGAAGCCGCGTTCACTTCGCCTCATGGTGGGCGATCATTGTCAGATCGACGTCGAATAGGAGTGGTGGTTGATGGCAATCGTGTCTGAGTCCAAAGTGATCGCGGGCGTGTACGTGGTCGAACCAGTGGTGCACGGTGACGAGCGCGGGCTGTTCATAGAGACGTACCGACGCGAGTGGATCCCGGGTGCTCGCGAAATGTTGCAGGCGAATCGGTCGAACAAGCAGGAAGGAGCGCTGGTTGGTCTGCACTACCACCTGCACCAAGCCGACTATTGGTACGTACCGGCCGGCACGGCACGAGTGGTGCTCCACGATCTGCGCGAAGGCTCCCCGACCGACGGCGCCACCGAGTGTTTCGACATCTCCGGTTCAACGCACTGGGGCGTGTACATCCCGCCGGGGGTGGCGCACGGGTTCGCTGCGCTCACCGACGTGCTGATGACCTACCTGGTCGATGGATACCACAACAACGCCGACGAGCTGGGAGTTGCTTGGGACGACCCAGCGATAGCGGCTGACTGGGGCATCGACCAACCGGTCCTGTCGAAACGTGATCGTGAGAACCCGCTGCGTGCGGACCTGCCCCTGGGACGACGGCCGTACTGGCCACTGCGAACCTGATCGGCTGGACCAATGAAACTCTTTGTCACCGGCGCCGCCGGCTTCATCGGCTCGAACTATGTGCGCTGGGTGTTGGCCAACTCAGACGACGAGATCACCGTGTTCGACAAGCTCACCTACGCTGGCAATCTCGCGAACATCGAAGATGTGCTCGACGACCGTCGGTGCCGATTCGTTCATGCCGACATCTGCGATCAAGACGCCGTGACCGAACACCTTCCGGGTCACGACGCCGTCGTTCACTTTGCGGCTGAAAGCCACGTCGATCGCTCGATCGTCGATCCTTATGCGTTCGTTCACACGAACACGTTCGGCACCAACGTGTTGTGCGACGTTGCCCGCCGTGCCGGAGTGGAGCGCTTTTTACACATCTCCACCGACGAGGTGTACGGCTCGATCGAATCGGGCTCGTTTGCCGAGACCGACCGGCTGACACCGCGGTCGCCGTACTCGGCGGCGAAGGCCGGCTCCGACCTCATCGCATTGTCTTACTACACCACGTACGGGCTACCGGTTGTGGTGACTCGCTGCTCGAACAACTACGGGCCGTACCAGTTCCCCGAAAAACTGATTCCGTTGTTCACGACCAACCTGCTCGATGGCCACATGGTGCCGCTCATGGGCGACGGAGGCAATGTGCGCGACTGGATTCATGTAGAGGATCACAACCGGGCTGCACACCTCGTACTCCAGCAAGGAACCGTCGGTGAGATCTACAACATCGGCGCCCACAACGAAATCACCAACCGGCACATCACCAACCTGTTGCTCGAGTTGACCGGTCGGGACGAGTCGTACATCGAACGCGTGCCTGACCGATTGGGCCACGACCGCAGGTACTCGGTCGAGATCGACAAGATCACCGCGCTCGGATGGACACTCGAACGCGACTTCGACGAGGGTCTGGCGCAAACGGTCGATTGGTACCGCACCCACCGCAGCTGGTGGGAACCGCTCAAGGCGACGTAGGTCCAAACCACGATGACGAGAGTGCTCATCACCGGCGCCGGCGGGCAACTGGGGACCGACCTGGCCGTGGCGTGCCGTGCGGCTGGCGACGAAGTTCGTGCGCTCGATCGGGCTGCGATCGACGTCGGTGATCGGCGGACCGTCCACGATGCCGTCGAGGCGATACGCCCCGAGGTCATCGTGAACTGTGCAGCTTGGACCGCTGTCGACGCCTGCGAAGGCGACCCTGACCGAGCCATGCGCGACAACGCCGACTCCGTGCGATGGCTCCGTGAAGCCGCCGACCAAACCGGGGCACACCTGGTACAGATCTCCACCGATTACGTATTCGATGGCAAGCTCGACCGACCGTACCGCTCGGACGATTCGCCCAACCCGCAGTCGGTGTACGGCCGGTCGAAACGAGTCGGGGAGATGCATGCTGGGCCGTTGTCCACGGTGGTTCGCACGTCATGGGTGTGTGGCCAGCAGGGCACCAACATGGTCAAGACGGTGCTCAGACTTCTCGATTCGAACACTGAGTTGGCGTTCGTCGACGATCAGCGGGGATGCCCGACATTCACTTCTGACCTCGCGCCGCTGGTACGACGGCTGGCGGTCGAGCGCGCATCGGGTGTGTTCCACGCCACGAATGCGCGTTCGGTGTCATGGCACCAGTTCGTCCAAGAGATCGTCGGTGCGGCCGGCAGGGATCCAGGCATCGTCCGCCCGATCCGCTCCGCCGATCTCGACCCACCCCGGCCAGCGCCGCGCCCCGCCAACGGCGTGCTCGACAACTCTTCGCTGCTGTCGGTCGGCATCACGCCCTTGCGAGACTTCGCCGAGCCGCTCGCCGAACTCGTCACGAAGCTCCGCAGCTCGGGGTGAGTTGCCATACTCTCCCGGTGGCATTCACGCGCGCTGAGTTGGAGTCGTTTCGTGACGCAACCGTGCCGGACCTGGTGGGCGACGGGCTCAAGCTGCTGTTCGTGGGTATCAACCCGGGGCTGTGGACAGCGGCGACCAGTACCCATTTCGCGCATCCGGGCAACCGTTTCTACCCGGCCCTCCTGTTGGCGGGGGTCATCGATCGCCAGATCGATCGCAGCGGCGGCATGACTGCGGCCGATCACGAACACTTGATCAGTCGGGGAATCGGTATCTCCAACTTGGTCCGTCGAGCTACTGCGAAAGCATCGGAACTCTCGGCGACGGAGTTGCGCGAGGGAAGCCTTGAACTTGCGCAGCTCGTGCGGCTGCGCCGGCCGGCGGTGGTCGCAGTTGCTGGAATCACGGCGTACCGAACGGCCTTCGTCCGACCGAGGGCCGTGATGGGCTTGCAGCCGGACCCTTTCGAGGATGCTCAGCTCTGGGTCGTGCCGAACCCCAGTGGTCTGAATGCTCACGAGACCACCGAAACACTCGCAGCCGCCTATCGCGCTCCGGCGGTGGCAGCGGGAGTGATCACGGCATGAGGTCACCGCCGGGCGATCGGCTCCGGGTGGCGTACACCCTCGAACAGTGTTGGCACGATGTGCCGGGTGGCACCGCCGTCGCTGCGCTCGAACTCGCGGTGGCACTGGTGGCACGAGACGACATCGAGCTGATAGCGGTGGCCGGCCGGCATCGACGCCCGCCGGATGCCGACTTTGTGCCACGCATGCGGGTACGCCAACTCCCGCTGGCCCGACCGTGGTTGTATGAGGCCTGGAACAGATTCGATCGGCCTCGTGTGGAGCGGGTCACCGGGCCGGTCGACGTGTGTCATTCCACGCTTGCCATTCCTGCAGCTACCGCGGCACCCAGTGTTGTCACGGTGCACGACATCGCATTCGTACACACACCGAAGCGGTTCAGTCGCCACGGGGCACGCGTCATGCAACGCGGGCTGGACCGATGTCGTAGCGCGGAGCTCGTGGCGTGCCCGAGTGAGGTCACTCGGAAAGACTTGGTGGAGGTTGGTTTCGACCCCGGTCGAGTGCGCGTGGTGCCGTGGGGCGTTTCCGTGAGAGCGGTCGCCCAGGTTGACATCGATCGTGTTCGTGCGGCGTATCACCTGCCCGATCGGTTCGTGCTCTTCGTCGGCACTGTCGAGCCCCGCAAGAACCTGGCTCGGCTGGCAGAGGCGGTACGTCGGACGGATTGTCAGCTGCCCCTCGTGGTGGTGGGTGCCGCCGGATGGGGCGCGCAGACCACAGATGGCGCCACCACCTTTCTCGGTTATGTGCCCGCCGACGACTTGGGCGCGCTCTACGCGGCCGCGACGGTGTTCGCCTACCCGAGCCTGCAGGAGGGTTTCGGTATGCCGGTCGTGGAGGCCATGGCATATGGAGCGCCGGTGGTGACGAGCCGGGGTACCTCGGCCGAGGAGGTGGCGGGATCAGCAGCGATCCTGGTCGACCCCACCGATGTGCGCAGCATCGCCTCGGGTATCGACGAAGCAGTCGACCAGGCCAACGCTCTCGCTGCAGCGGGCCGCCGGCAAGCTGCCCGGTTCAGCTGGGATTCCTGTGCGGACCTCATGTCAGCGATCTATCACGAAGCCGCACGCATCCGATGACGACTCTCAGAGGGCGAGCCGATAGGCGAGCCCGACCATCAGAAAATCGAGGACCCGAGCGGAATCAAAAGGAGCGAAGCGAACTATCCGCTCCAGTTCTGAAGATCGACGTGAATCTCACGTGGTTGGCGCCTGGCAGAGTGGGCGGTTCCGAAGAATATCTGTGTCGTCAACTCGCAGGCCTCTTCGCGTCCGGTGCCGCGGACGATCTGTCGGTGCGCCTCTTGTGCCAGCCGTCGTTCCCCCTCGCGCACCCAGAGTTCGACGGTCGTGCAGAGATGGTCGCACTGCCGATCGACCGCGACCTACGAGGCGCTCGCATTGCTGCCGAGAACTCGTGGTTGGCCCGACAGACCCGAGCGGCTGATGTGGTCCACCACGGCGGCGGTACCGCTCCCATCGTTGGTCGACGTGCGATCTTGCTCACCGTTCACGACCTGCAATACCTGCAGTTCCCTCACTATTTCAGCCGTGCCAGACGGGCGTACCTCACGCGCTTCGTGCCCGGTTCGGTGAAGCGCGCGAGCCTCGTCGCCGTCCCTTCCGAGTTCGTGCGTGGCACCGTGATCAATGCGTTCGGTGTGGACGACGAACGTGTGCTCGTGATCCCGCACGGCGTTCCACGACTGGGTCGACCCGACGCCGAGGTGATTGCGGCGGTACAGACGAGGTATGGCGTTACTGGCGATTACGTCGTCTACCCGGCTATCACCCATCCCCACAAGGGCCACTCGGTTCTGGCGGGGCTGTTGGCCGCTACGTCGACATCGGCGCATTCGCTCAGCAGTCTCGGTGTGGTCGTCATCGGCGCTGAGGGTTCCGCCGAGAACACTTTTCAGGCCGCAGTCAGCGCGGCCGGAGTCTCGGCCCGCGTCATTCGCACGGGTCGCATTCCCGCCGCCCACCGAGACGCCTTGGTAGCAGGTGCCCAGGCCCTCGTGTTTCCGAGCGAGTACGAAGGTTTCGGAGCACCTCTCGTGGAGGCGATGGACCTGGGCGTACCGGTCGTGGCAAGCAGTCACCCGGCAGTGGCAGAAGTGTGCGGCGACGCTGCGGTGATCGTGACCACGCGATCGGGGGGTGCATGGGCGGATGCCGTCGTGACCGCCCTCAACCGGGCCGACGAGTTGATCGCTGCCGGTCACGCTCGCCGCGAAGCATTCACGGTGGAGCGGTCCGGCGCTGCGCTGGCCGCCGCATACCGATGCGTGGCGTCGGGGGGGCCGACGTGAAGATCGTCGTGCTGTGCCCGCACTTCGAGCCTGATACCGCACCCACAGGCACCGTGATGTCTCGAATCGTCCACGAACTCGTTGCGCTCGGGCACGAACTCCATGTCGTCACCGCGCTGCCGTGGTATCGCATGCACCAGATCGAACCCGGCTGGACCGGCGCGTTGGTACGCACCGAATCGACTGCCTGGGGGAGTGTCACCCGTGTGCACCCATTTCCTGGTGACGACAGGAGCAACCTGTTGCGTCGCGCCGTCGGTTTTGCAGGGTTCTCCCTACTGGCCGGGATCGCCGCGCTGCGCGCCGGCGGGTGGTTCCGCCGTGTCGATGTGGTGTTCGCCATGTCGCCGCCGCTCACGTTGGGGCTGACTGGCTGGGTCGTCAGCCGGGCGCGTCGGGCGAAGCTGCTGTTCAACATTCAGGACGTGTTTCCCGATGCCGCCGTTCGAACTGGCGCTCTGACGAATCGACGGCTGATCGGCGTGGCAGAGTGGCTGGAGCGCGTCAGCTATCAACGGTCCGATGCCGTCACCGTGCTGAGCGACGACCTCCGCGACAACGTGACGGCGAAGGTCGC
Organism: Acidimicrobiales bacterium; assembly: GCA_038203385.1. GTDB lineage: Bacteria > Actinomycetota > Acidimicrobiia > Acidimicrobiales > Ilumatobacteraceae > Ilumatobacter. The sequence goes on from JBBREA010000052.1 coordinate 14,421, forward strand.
GGCGAAGTATCGAAGCCGGGTGCACGTCATTCCGAACTTTGTCGACACGCGCCAGATCCAACCCGCCGACCGGATGACCGAGTACCGCAGAGAGCTGGGAATCGGCGAGGAGCCGATGGTGCTCTACGCCGGAAACGTCGGATTCTCACAATCGCTCGATCTCGTGGTTGGCGCCGCCCGTCAGATGCCCGACGTGACCTTCGTGATCAACGGTGATGGCGCTGCGCGCGACCACCTCGCCAGCCAGTCTGCGGATCTTGTCAACGTGCGCCTCGTTGGCTACCAGCCTCTCGACCGCCTGCCGGAGGTGCTGGCCAGCGGCGATATTCACGTGGTCCCCTTGCGTGCGGGGCTCGGCAACGTCAGCGTGCCGTCTAAGACATACTCCAGTCTTGCGGCGGCGCGACCGGTCGTTGCGGCAATCGATCCCAACACGGAGATCCCGCGTCTGCTCGCTGCGTCGGGCGGGGGCGTAGCAGTGCCGCCCGAGGACCTCGATGCATTGGTGGCTGCCCTTCGCTCACTGGTGAATGATGCGGCCGAGCGCGATCGTCTGGGTCGAGCGGGCCGAGATTGGGTGGAGCGAGCTGCCTCGCCGGCGGCCGTCGGAGCCGCTTACAGCCGACTCTTGACAACGCTCGTGGAGTTCTGACGGCCGCGGACCCGACTCTACGTTGCGCCGATAGCCTGGCTCGCCGTGGCTAAGTCATCATCATCCACCAACAAGGCAGCCAAACTTGCGCAGCAGGGTTCAACCCGCGCTGTCCGGTTTTCAGGCGGGAAAGTGTTTCCGCTGGCGATTGCCATCACCTTGGTGCTTGGCCTCGCACTGATCGTCTATGCGCGTCAGTCGCAGCCAGCGGCCGATGCCACACCGCCCACGATCGACGACCACTGGCATGCCACGTACGGCTTCTTCTTGTGTGACGAGTGGTTCGAACTCGGAGGCGCTCTGGAGGCGACCAATGCGCAGGGCAACCTCATCAACACGCGCTACCTGGCGTCGGGCGTCCACAGCCACGACGACGGTTTGATTCACTGGCACCCGTTCTCATCGGTCTCGGTCGGCAAGCGCGCCCAGCTCGGCGTGTTTCTCCGTTCGTACGGCGTGGAAATGAGCAACGACACCATGCGGTTCCCGGACGACAACATTGCGCCGTCGGGCATCCAGGATTTCATCGAGGGCGAGACGAAGTGCGGCACGGAAGATGCCGAACTGTCCATCAAGGTGTGGAATACCTTCACCAGCACCGAGAGCGACGCTACCTACATCGCCAACTTCAACGAGATCCAGATGCGGCAAGACGGCATGGTGTTCGGTATCTACTTCACGTCGCGAGACGCCGACCGTCCGAAGCCCCCGAAGGCCAGCCAGCAGCCAGAGCTTGGTGCTGTCGACGCCGGACCTGCTGTGAACACGCCAACCGTGGCGACCACACCGGCAGCAACGATCACGCTGCCAGGCCCAGATTCGCTCTCCGTCACCGAAACGACGACGAACGATGCCACCAACACCACGGGGCCGACGACTGCAAGCACCGGTGGCTGATGCTCGCTGTGGTGCTCGTTGGCGGTTTCGGTACCCGGTTGCGCCCGTTGACCTACGAAGTGCCCAAGCCACTGTTGCCGGTCGTGCACCGGCCGATGATCGTCCGGCTCATCGAGCGGCTGGGCGAGGCCGGAGTCACCGACGTCGTGCTCGCCCTCGGTTTCCGGCCGGAACCGTTCGCCGAGGCCTTTCCTGACGATCGCCTGGGTGACGTCCGCGTGCACTACGCCGTCGAACCCGAACCGCTCGACACCGCTGGGGCGATTGCGTTTGCCGCCCGCTCCTTCGGCGTGGACTCCACCTTCGTCGTCGCCAACGGTGACATCATCACCGACCTCGACGTCGCCGAACTCCTCGCGGCCCACCGTGCGTTGGGGTGCGATGCGACCATTCACCTGACCCCGGTCGAGGATCCATCGGCGTTCGGTGTCGTGGAAGCCGACGAACGGGGGGTGGTGCAACGGTTCGTCGAGAAGCCTGCCTCCGGCGAGACCGATTCCAATCTCATCAACGCGGGCACGTACGTCTTCGAGCCCTCGGTTCTGGATCTCATCGCAGCTGATGAACGCATCTCCGTCGAGCGCGATACGTTCCCGAAGCTCGTCGCAGCGCAACGACTGGGAGCCCTCGCCACCCACGATTACTGGATCGACGCGGGTCAGCCGGAATCCTATCTCCAGGCGAATCTCGACCTTATTTCGGGTGTTCGCAAGACCACCGAGGTGGGCGTTGCGCCCGAAGCGAACGTTGACCAAGCTGCCTCGGTCACGAACTCGGTGATCGATTCGGGTGCACTGGTTGGTGCCGGCGCTGTCATCGTCGACTCTGTGCTTCTTGCCGGAGCGGTCGTCGCAGGCGGAGCGCGAGTCAACCGTTCGATCGTGGCCGGAAACGTTGGCGCTGAGGCCGCACTCATCGACTGCGTGGTCGGTAGTGACTACGACGTGCTTGCCGGAGCGGCCCACACAGCCGAGCGACTCCCGATTCACACCTAGCGGACCCGTCTGCAGGCGGGTCCGGCAACACCGGGTGGACGATCATCGCTGACGACACCTGCGAGCACGCGCCATGATGAGCTCTATGAACGTGATGGTCGTGGGCGGTGCCGGCTTTCTCGGATCGCACTTGGTCGATCGGCTGTTGGCGGAGGGCCACAGCGTCGACGTGGTCGATGATCTCAGCTCCGGAACTCTTGCGAATCTGGCGGAGGCGCGCACATCGGCGTCGTCGTCGGGTGGATCTTTGCGCTTTCACCATCTCAGCATCGCCAGCCCGGAGGCGTCGTCACTCGTGGGGATGCGCAGGCCTGACGTGGTGTACCACCTGGCGTCCTTGCCGCGTGGCAATGCAACGGTGCAGCAGCTCAGCTCCGCATTCGCCGCCACGATGGTGTTCCTCGATGCCGCCCGCAGCCATCGCGTGCCCAAGGTCATCGCAACGTTGCCTGCGTCGGTGATGTACGGCCGACCAGCGAGCCGCGAGTTGCCCCTGAAGGAGCAGTCACTGGAGCCGCGCGGCATGCGAGGCGTGATCGCCCGGGCAACGGTCGATGTGTTGGCGTCGCACCGTGAGCACGACTCCATCGAGTTCACCGCCTTGGCGCTCACCTCGGTCTACGGGCCGCGCCAGCGCCCGGAGTCAGGAGTCGTTGCTGCGTTCGCCGCCGCAGTCGCCGAGCGGCGTTCTCCGCACATCGTGGGTGATGGGCGACAAACCCGGGATTTCTTGTTCATCGATGATGCTGTTGACGCGTTGGTGCGAGCGGGCAGCAAGGGGAGCGGGTTGGTGGTGAACGTCGGTACCGGCGAGCAGACGTCGATTAGAGACTTGTGGGCGGCGATGAGCAACAGTTCGTCGCTGGAGCCGGTGTTCGGGCCGACGACGTCTGACCACCTGCAACGATTCGCCGTTTCTCCGGTTCGCGCCCGAATCCACCTCTCGTGGTCGCCATGGACCACGCTCGCCGACGGCCTATCGCAAATGCGTTGAGACCGCCATCAGGCAGGCTTCGGCGAGTGACTCGGCGGTGGGTCGTGTCGACATGATCGACGGGTGAACGAGGCAGCGCATTCCAGCCCGTTCGACGCTGCTGGCCAAATGCGCATCGACCGGATCGATCACCAGTACAGCTGCAATGGACGCGTACAAGCGAGCGATGCCGACGACCGACGGCTCGAACCCGAGTTCCAACATCATTCGGTCGGCCGGGCCCTTCAGCGCGGCACCACCGACGATCGGCGATACAGCGACGACTGACCGTCGCCGCGCTGCAAGGAGGTCGTCGACGCCTGCGAGCTCGCGAATCGGCCCGATCGACACCAAGGGGTTCGACGGCGCGATCACCACGACGTCGGAGTGTACCAACGCCTTGTGAGCCGACCCGGTGAGTTGAGCGTCGTCGTGGTCGAAGCGCACACCGACAACGGGCACACTGTGCCGGAGTCGCACGAAGTAGTCCTGGAAGCTCAGTTCCTCACTCGTGTCTGCACGAGTGACGAACGTACGAAACCGCTGGTCGGTCATGGGCAACACTGCGAGTTCCAGCTGCCAAGCCCGGGCGATCTCACCGGAGACTTCGGTGAGTGACACCCCCTCGTGTAACCGGGCGGTGCGATACAAGTGAGTTGCCAGGTCTCGGTCGCCGAGGTTGAACCAGGTGGTCGCAGCCGTCGACGAGGCGGGTGTGACTGCTGCGTATCTGCCGAGCGCTTCCATGGCGGTCCAGCTTTCGCCTGCCAGCCCCCAACCGCGATCGGGGTCGATCGCGCCGGCCAGCGTGTACGTGATGGTGTCGAGGTCCGGTGAGATGTCGAGGCCGTGGAGTTGGGTGTCGTCGCCAGTGTTGACGACCGCCGCCACGTCGCGAGGGGCCACGACGCCAACGAGTCCCCGGAGGAAACGTGCGGCGCCAACGCCTCCGGACAACACTGCGACTTTCATCGGTGATCGGCTATGGCACCGTGGTACAGGTCGATCATCTGGTCGACCGTGGAAGCCCACGAGAACCGTGCCCGGTTCGTGTGGCCAGCGCCGATGAGCTTGAGGCGTAAGCCCCCGTCGGTGAGGGTTCGACGCAACGCATCCGCTACTTCTTCAGCGTCGCGCTCGGCAACGAGCACGGCGCCGGAACCGGCGACTTCAGGCACCGAACCAACAGCGCGAGCGACGACGGGCGTACCGGCCTCGTGGGCCTCGAGAATCGGGAATCCGAATCCCTCATCGAGTGACAGATACGCCAGTACCGAAGCTTGGCGCAGGAGCCAGTGCTTCACGGGATCCTCCACTCGGCCCAGCCGATGTACACGCGCCCGAACGGCCATGGGCAAGGCGCTGATCGCGGTATCGATGTCGGTGCTGGCGTTTCCGGATGACCCTGCCAACACGAGTGCCGCGTCGGCGACATCGTCGCTGATCGCAGCGAAGGCTTCGATCAGAAGAGGAACGTCTTTGCGCTGTTCCTCGGTGCCGATGGACAAAATGAACGGTCGCCCGAGGAACGGGGTCACCTCGCCGGGAACCGAGAGCTCGGTCAGCGCGGTGATCGCCGGAGGGGGCCCGAGCGAGATCGTGCGAACTCGATCGGTCTCGAAGATTTCGCGAGTCTGATCGTTGATCGTCGACGCACTCACGTGCACCCACGCACCCTCGGCAACAGCGCGCCGGAGTGCCAGGCCGGCCCGTCTGACCACGGGGTCGGCAAGTTCCGGGTGAACGAGAAACCAGCAGTCGTACACCGAGACGACGGTGGGCAGGCGGGTTGGTGGGGCGACGTAGTTGGTTCCGTGAACGACGTCGGCACCTCGCAACCAGTGGTCCGCCCGGGGAAAGGATCGCCGCGACCAAGTGTGTGACGCCACGATCCCCGGCAGCGGAAGGCGAGTGTGGCCGAGGCGCGGAGTTGCTCGAAAGCTGACGAGGTATGGCTTGACCGTGAGCGACGGACGCCGTTGGAGTTCGTCGATGACGCCCGCTGCGGCAACGCCGACTCCCGTGCGATGACCGTACAACGGGCCTGCATCGACTGCGACGGTGATGTGTTGTGATGGATGGTCGTTCATGTACTGGGAGAGCTGTGCCGAGCCGGTGGCTGGACTGTCACGGTACTCGCGAACATCGCATCCGCAGCGCTAAACTCTGCCGGTCCCACGACGAAGGTAGAGAAGAGTTGCCACGCGCATTTATCACCGGAATTACTGGTCAAGACGGTCAACACCTCGCGGAGTTTCTCCACTCCAAAGGGTACGACGTGTACGGCATGGTCAAGGGCCAGAGCAACCCCCGCATCCCTGCGGTTCTCGAAGAAATGCCGTTCATCGAAACAGTTCCCGGTGACCTGACGGACCTGCCATCGCTCGTGGCGGCCATGAACATGGTGCAGCCAGATGAGGTGTACAACCTTGGTGCGATCAGCTTCGTGGCGATGTCATTCAACCAATCGGAGTTGACGGCGAACGTCACCGGTCTGGGCGTGCTGCGCATGCTCGAAGCAATTCGCATGGTCGGTGGAGCGCACAACAACCCGATCCGCTTTTACCAAGCGTCTTCGTCAGAAATGTTCGGCAAGGTTCGCGAAACCCCCCAAACCGAGGCAACGCCGTTCTACCCTCGCTCGCCGTACGGTTGCGCAAAGGTTTTCGGTCACGACATTCTCGTGAACTACCGCGAGAGCTACGACCTGTTCGCCTGCTCGGGCATTCTGTTCAATCATGAGGGCCCGCGTCGCGGGATCGAGTTCGTCACGCGCAAGGTCACGAACGCAGTGGCGCGCATCAGCCTTGGGCTGCAGCACGAGCTGGTGCTCGGCAATCTCGACGCCAAGCGAGACTGGGGTTACGCCGGCGATTACGTGAAGGCCATGTGGCTGATGCTGCAGCAAGACGAGCCCGACGATTACGTGGTCGCCACTGGCATTGCTCACTCGATCGAAGATCTGGTCGTGCGCGCCTTCGCTGAAGTAGGTATCGACAACTGGAGCGACTATGTGCGCCAGGATCCCAAGTTCTTCCGTCCGGCAGAGGTCGACCTGCTCATCGGATCGCCAGCCAAGGCGAAAGAGAAGCTCGGTTGGGAGCCCGAGGTCGACTTCGAAGAGCTCATCCGCATGATGGTGAAGAACGATCTTGCCATCGAAGCCAAAAAGGCCGGCATCGCCCTCTAAGGAGCCGAGCTTGCCGGCCGCTCATCCCCTAGGCCGAGAGCGTTCAGCCCTCGTACGGCAGTTCGGTGAGCGCGTCCAGGACCGATTCAGGTGTGGGCTGAACGCCGGCTGACAGCCTCTGGCGCAGCGCTAACGAG
>JBBREA010000053.1:0-21122 GCA_038203385.1 Acidimicrobiales bacterium
GCCGGTTCGCAGGGCTCGTCGTCGACGCCGGATGCGGAGGCTTCGCCTGCACCTTGGCTGGGAACGACAAAAGCGGTGCGAACCCTGAGGTTCACACCGCTGCGATCACCCCGGACGAAAGTCCGGACGAACCGGACCACAGTCCGGCCCGTCGTGGGCGAGGGGGGACTTGAACCCCCACACAGTTGCCTGTACTAGCACCTGAAGCTAGCGCGTCTGCCATTCCGCCACTCGCCCGAGTGGAAGGCCACAGCGTAACCCCAGCGCTCAGAGTTGCCCAACATGATCGGCGCCATGTTCGGCGCCTTGTTCAGTAGCACGATCACGCCATGTGCGCCTTGGTCGCAGCAGGCGAAACGGCTGCCGATCGGTGTTCGCCAGACCCAGTGCCAACACGAAACTGCCGGCCAACGCGAGCACGATCGGGATCAACAATGCCCGGATGGTTCGATACAACTCGTCGCTGATCCACTGCCCGTCGGTCAACAGGTCGTCGGCGACCACGGCGTCCACCGCACTGCCAGCGGCGGCCAGGTCGGCTTCCTCCACCTCAGCGTCGGTGGCCGGAGCCTCGGAACCCGGCAACGTGCCCTCCAGGGCGCGCTCCACGAAACCAGCCAAACCGTCGCCCTCGACCGCAGGCGACATCGGGCCGAACGCCAGCAACTCGTGACCGCGTTCGTTCGGGTGCATGCTGCCGTGGATCCAGGCTGACGGCAGATAACGCGCCGCTGCCGAACCACCCGCGGGGTCGAGCACCAGATGATTGAGCGCCGGCTCGTCATCACAGAGTCGGTTCCCTGCGAAAGCGTCCACACCTGCCCGGTACGCATACACCCCGGCCACCGACGCCGAGCGGAAGATCTGTTCGTCGAGCGCCCTGATGAAATCCTGCACGAAGAGGTGTTCGGCCTCGTCGAGGCCCAGGTTGCACGGCTCGGTGTCCAACACCATCGGATACGGCACCACGACCACCGGGGTCTCCAAGCCCACGGCCTCGCGCACTGCGCCGTACGTCTCGATCAAGGTTGGGCCGAGAGCTTCGATGTTTCCCAACCAGGTCGACGAACGTTCGTTGCAACTCCTCGGCAACAGGCACGCCTGGACGATGGTGGAAAACCCCACGTCGTTGCCCCCGACGCTGAGCAACACCACGTCGAATTCGGCCAGTTCGGCGGCGGTGAAGTTCTGGAGTTGCGGCAACACGCCCGCAACGTCGCCACCGGGGGCCCCGTCGTCGTCGGTCCATACCTCTTTGCAACGTTCGTCGCCTGATGCCATCTGCCCGCACGTGCTGAGATCTGCAGCCTTCGCCCCCGAGCACGCAACGAACGTGAGGCTCGCCTCGAGCTGGTCGGCCACCAGGTACGGGTGCGCTGTTGCTGCCCGGCGGCACTCGTTGCGGTTGCGTCCCAACTGGTTCGTCCCAGGAAAGTACTCCAGCGCGCCCTCGCCCGAGATGAACGAGTCGCCGAGCGCCAAGATCCGCACATCGGCCTCAGGATTCGGGTCGAGGGCCGCACCTGTGGCCGGGTCGGTCATCCCCCACACCGCGATGAAACCGATGAACACCACCAAGATGATTCCCTCTCCGCGCCACACGAACCAGGCCCCCACCACCGACACGAAGACCGTCAGAACCGTGGCGGGGCCAACGGACCCGAATACCCACACCGATACCGCCCACGCAACACCAAGCACCGCCAGGCCAACTCCGGCGAGCACCCAGCCTCCCCTCGGCCGGCATCGCGTCTGCACCAACGTGAGACCGAGCACCGACAGACCGCCGAACGTTGCCGCCAGGCCGAGCAGCAGCGCAAGTTGACTAGAAGACGAAGCGCCAGCGAGCACCGCCAACAATCCGACCACGGTGGCGTCGATCGACAACCGGATCGTCTGCCTGATCGGCACCCGGCGCTCGGCGACCAGCGTTGCCATGCTTTGTTTCAGCTCGATCAACCCGAAGAGCGCCACCAGTAGCCCTACCCACGCAAACGCCGTAAAACCATCGAGCGCCCACACCATCAGCACGCCGCCGATCATCAATTCGAACGGTCGCCACAACGCCGACCACGCCGCACCCGGACCCTCGTCTTCGGATCGCCGAGCCACATGCCAGCCGATCACGGCGACAGCAGCGATCACCGTAGCCAGCACTCCCAGCAGCTCGTTGTTCCAGCTCGCCGCTGCCCAGATGAGCACCGCACCTACCACTGAAAGCCCGACGAACACGAACTTCAGCCACTCCGGCGGTCGGTCACCGAACACTCGCCCCAACTCGTCGTTGACCCACAACAACGATGACGCGATCAGCACGATGCCGGCAACGGCGCCGACCAGGACCGGCCACAGCTTGTCTTCTGACGATGCGATCAGCAATGCGACGGCACCGGCCGCCAGACACAGCAACGCGACCCACGTCGGGCGTTTGGCCATTTGGTTGGCCACGCGAGCTCGCACTTCAGTGCCATCCATCAGCCCAGCTTCGCGGGCCGCAAGCCCCCACTCAACCGATTTGCGCTGGCACCGGCCCCCGCCACCCGCCGCGATTCCTGGCGCCATTCGCCACAAAACGCGACCAGCGCTACAACCCCGGCCGCCCGAGTGGATTCAAATCAGGCGGTGTTGGGCTGACCTGGGGGTTTGGTTTTCAAGGGGTAGCCTTCCTCCGACCATGGGCATGCAAGGAATTGAGCAACGTCTGGAGCGTATGGTCGAGGGTGTGTTCCGCCGTTCACACAACTCCATCCGTCCCATCGAGCTCGGTCGGCGTCTCATTCGTGAGATGGACGACCACCGCACCGTCGACGTCAAAGGCGAACGTGTCGCCCCGAACGACTTCGTCATTCTGCTCTCTGCGCAAGACCTCACCGGATTCTCCGACATCGAGAACACACTGCGCACCGAGCTCGTCGAGGCGTGCCGCGAGTACGCACGCGAAGAGGGCTACCACTTCATGGGCCCGGTCAGCGTGGCGCTGCAGGTCGACAACTCCCTCAAGGTCGGCCGCTTCGGTATCAGCTCCCAGATCAAGCAGAGCGACTCCGGCAAGCGCCCGGGCACCATCGTCATGCCATCCGGTGATCGAATCGAACTGCAGGAAGGCAAGAATCTCATCGGCCGACTCGGCGACTGTCGCGTGATGATCAGCGACGGCAACGTCAGCCGCCACCATGCTCAGATTCACCGTGCTGGAAGTGGTTTCGTCATTGCGGACCTCGGTTCCACGAACGGCACCTCGGTCAACGGCGTGCGTCTCGTTGCAGACCACCGCCTGGCAGACGGCGACACGATCACCATCGGCCCCATCACGCTCCGCTTCGAGGCGTCGTAACCTGTGTCCCGCGCCGGACTCCACCGCTAGCGAAACCTTCTGCCATGACCGATCAGGTACTCGACATTCTCAAGCTCGTGCTGTTGGCCCTGCTGTACCTGTTCTTTGCTCGTGTGCTGTGGGCGGTGTGGAGCGAAGTGCGTCAACCCGTCGCCAACGCACGTCAGGTCTCCGATTACACGCCGGCCGCTCCGCCGCTGCCGGGAAGCACCTCTGATACCGACCCGACCGGTCGCCGCCAGCCAAAGCCCATCAAGGGTCGCGGCGGTGTACCTGCCCGCCTCGTGGTGCTCGAACCCAAGGCCCGCGCCGGCGCCACGTTCGCCATTGGCACAGCGCCAACGGGCATCAGCATCGGCCGTGATGCCGACAACATCATCGTCATCACCGACGACGCGTTCATCTCGTCGCATCACGCCCGCATCACTCCGGCCGGCGGCACCGTCGTCGTCGAGGACCTCGGCTCGAAAAACGGTACATATCTGAATGGTGCGCGGCTGTCGTCGCGTCGAACGCTCAGCATCGGCGACCGCGTGCAACTCGGCTACACCGTGCTCGAGGCCCAATGATGAACGCCCGAACAGTAGACACGCAGTAATGGCGACGCTTCGCTGGGGCAGCGCCACCCACGAAGGCCAGATCCGGGCCCAGAACGAAGACAACCTCCACGCAACCAACGGTCTTTTCGTCGTTGCCGATGGCATGGGTGGCCACCTGGCGGGCGAGATCGCCAGCGAGATCGCCGTCACCCGTCTGCGAGCCGACGTCACGGAAGCCGACGTCACGCTCGACACGCTCGTGGCGGCGGTCAACGACGCCAACAGCGAGATCTATGACGGCTCGGTCATGCGCGCCGACCAGGCCGGCATGGGCACCACCATCACGGTCGTGGCTGTCGTTCGCGACCCGCACGACGGTGAAGTGTTCGGCATCGCCAACGTCGGCGACTCGCGGACGTATGTGGTGCGACACCAGCGGCTGCGGCAGGTCACCATCGATCACAGCTTCGTGCAAGAACTCGTTGCCGAAGGTGCGATCAGTCGCGACGAAGCTCGCTTTCACCCGCGCCGCAACATTGTCACCAGGGCACTCGGCATCGAACCGACGGTGCGCGTCGATTCGTGGTCGATGCCGATCATCCGCAACGACCGGTTCCTCCTGTGTAGCGATGGTCTCGTCGATGAAGTCGCGGACGACGTCATCGAATCCATCTTGCTCGCCTATCCGGATCCGACGGAGGCAGCCCAAGCCCTCGTCGACGCGGCCAATGCGGCGGGTGGGCGCGACAACATCACCGTGGTCGTGGTCGATGTGTTGGAAGGCGACGACCCGCCAGACCCCACGCAAGAGTTCGACGTGATCCCCGTATGGATCGACGACCAGCGCGACAACACCGGTGAAGGCGAGATCATCTCCGACCCGCCCGACCAGGAACCCGACGCCGATCTCGACGCCGGTAGCGGTGGTGCTGGGGCAGCTGGCTCTGAAGCAACAGAGCCCGACGCGGCCGGCGATGCTGCGGTCGCGGCCGATCTCGCAGCGCTCGTCGCAGAGACAGACGCTGCGACGCCACCCAACCCCGCCGTTGCAGACATCGACGAAGTCGGCATCGAAACCGTCGATTCACCGAAGGTACCCGCCGGGTCGAACCGTCGCAGTGGACGATTCGTGCGCTTCCTCCTCACCGTCGGCGTCGCCGCAGTGATCATTCTCGGATTCTCGTTGCTCGCGGCATGGGCTCGCAGCGGCTATTTCGTGGCGTTCAATGACGCCGACGAGGTCGTGGTGTTCCAGGGCCGCAGGGACAGCGTGTTGTGGTTCAACCCCACCGAGGAGTCGAGGGGCGAGTTCACGCGCGACGAGCTGTCGCCGGTTTCGGTTGCTCTCGTTGCGGGCGAGCCCGGGTTCAGTTCGCTGGCCAGCGCCGAACTCTTCGTGGCGCAACGCTTGACTCCCCTCGACACCGACGAGGCAGCCGAGCCCCCAATCACATCGACGACCACGTCCACCACTCGCCCGGCGTCCGCTGTCACCACAACATCGAGTACTCCGTCCACGGCTTCGACTAGCACCACCACACCGGGGGGCTGATGTCGGTCGGGGCGATTCCCGTGCCGGCCCGCTTGGTGAAGCGCCGGCGGTTCACGGAACTCACACTCATCGTGTTGGCCGCCGCCATCACCGGGGTGGCCTACACGCTGGCATCGCTCGGAGCGAACTCCACCATCCCAGCCCGAATCGGCCTGTTCCTCGCATTCCTGTTGCTCCTCATCGGGGCCGCCCACGTCGCCGTTCGGCTCTTGGCTCGCGGTGCCGACCCGACCCTGCTGCCGCTCGTCGTCCTGTTGCACGGGCTCGGCTTCGTCATGATCACGCGCCTCGACCAAGACCTGGCCAGCCTCCAGGCGCTGTGGAGTCTCATCGCGGTCGTCGCGTTCGTCGCCACGTTGTTCTTCGTACAGCGCGCGGGAGACCTCGCCCGCTACAAGTGGACGCTGTTCTTCGGCGGCGCCTTTGCGTTGATGCTCCCCATGATCCCCGGCGTCGGAAGCACTCAGAACGGTGCCCGAATCTGGGTGAGCGTCGGGCCCTTCAACTTTCAACCAGGCGAGTTCGCCAAGGTCGCGCTCGCGATTTTCTTCGCCGGTTACTTGGCCGAACGCCGTGAGCTGATCGCCGCGTCCACGTGGAAGATCGGACCGCTGCGACTGCCCGAGTTCCAGTACATCGCTCCCATCCTGGTGGCCTGGGGATTCTCGGTGATGGTCATGGTCGGCCAACGCGACCTCGGGTCATCGCTGCTGTTCTTCACGCTGTTCGTCGTGATGATGTGGGTTGCCACCGAGCGCCTGACGTACCTCGTCATGGGTGTGGTCTTGTTCGCAGGCGCGGCCTACATCGCGTGGCGGATGTTCGGCCACGTGCAAACCCGGGTCGCCATCTGGCGCGACCCGTGGGAAGACGAGTACGACAAAGGGTTCCAGATCGTCCAGGCGATCTACGGCCTCGGTGACGGCGGCATCACCGGCACCGGTCTCGGCCGGGGCAGCCCCGACAAGGTGCCCGAAGCGCAGAACGACTTCATCTTCGCAGCGATCGGTGAAGAGATGGGCATGATCGGCGCAACCGCCCTCTTGATGGCGTACCTCCTCATCATCGGGGCCGGCCTCCGGGTGGCATTGCGCACCGACCGAACGTTCGACAAGTTGCTCGCCACCGGTCTCACCACCATCGTTGGTGTGCAGGCGTTCATCATCATTGGTGGCGTCATCAAGGTGGTGCCGCTCACCGGCATCACCTTGCCGTTCGTGTCGTACGGCGGTTCGTCGCTGCTGTCGAACTACATCATCTTGGCGCTGCTCCTTCGGCTGAGCGACGCTGGGTCCCGTCGACTCGGTGAACTGCCCGACGACCCCACACCGCGGGAACGATGGGCCGCGTGGAATCTCCGCCGTCAGGTGAAACGCAACCCCTCGCTCGCCGACCCATCCGTAACAGAGCCGGTGACCGCATGAATCGTTGGCCGTACGAAATCTTTGGCCCGCATGAATCGTTGGCCCGCATGAATCGTTGGCCGTATGAATCGTTGGCCCGCGTGAATCGTTGGCCCGCATGAACCGCCAGATTCGTCAACTCGCCGGTGCGCTCATCGCGTTGTACGTGATCTTGTTCGCAGCGCTGAACTACTGGCAGGTCGACCGCACCGACGAACTCGCATCGAAACCAGGCAATACCCGGGCGCTCATTCGTCAGTTCGACACACCGCGCGGCCCGATCATCAGTGCCGACGGCGCCGTGTTGGCGCAGTCGGTGCAGTCACCTGGTGACAGCGACGTGAAGTACGAGCGCCGCTACCCCACGGGCGACCTGTTCGCCAACGTCGTCGGCTACTACACCTTCGGGCTCGGCAGCACACAGATCGAACGCTCGCAAAGCAATGTGCTCACCGGCGAGACACTCACGCAACAGGTTCGAGCGCTCGAAGACATCCTCAGCCCCACGATCGACAACTCGGGCGAGGTGCGCCTCACCATGCGCGAAGACATGCAGAACATCGCCAAGTTCCTGCTCGGTGAGCGCGAGGGTTCGATCGTGTTGCTCGACGTGGAGACCGGAGCGATCAAGGCCATGTGGAGTTGGCCTTCGTTCGACCCAAATCTCGTGAGCAACCCCAACTACGACACCGCCTACGACTACCTCACAACGTTGCAAGCCGACGAACGCGACCCGCTGTTGGCGAACGCGTACCAACAGCGATACATGCCCGGTTCCACGTTCAAGGTGCTCACCACCGGCGCTGCACTGGACGCAGGCACGATCAACCTGCAGAGCTTCTGGCCGACAGAGACGGAGTTCCTGCCCCCACAGACCACCGACCCGATCGAGAACTATCGGGGTAGCGAGTGCGGCGGAGATCTCACCGAAGTCTTCACTCGGTCATGCAACACACCGTTCGCCCGCACCGCTCTCGAGATGGGCCCAGCGCTGTTCGAGGACCGCATTGGCCGATGGGGAGTGGGCGAAACCATCCCCATCGATCTGCCAGGCGCGACGTCGAGCACCATCGGTGACTTCACCGGCATCGATCAGACGTTGCCATTGCTCGCCATCCGTGGATTCGGTCAGAACGACGTGCAGATGGTGCCGCTGCACATGGCCATGGTGGCAGCGGCCGTTGCGAACGACGGTGACATGATGAAGCCGTACGTGGTGGACGCCACCGTCGATCACTCTGGCCGGATCATCGATCGCGCTGAACCCGAGGTCTGGAAGCGACCCATCAGCACCGAGACTGCCACCATTCTCCAAGACTTGATGGTGCAGGTCGCCCAAGTCGGCACAGCGAGTTGCTGCATCGCTCTGGAGGGCGGGATTCCCGTCGCCGCCAAGACTGGTACGGCACAGCTCAATGGGCCGGGAGAACCCGAGAGTTCCCACGCATGGATCGTCGCATACGCCCCCGCCGACGCGCCTCAGTACGCAGTGGCCGTCATGATCAAAGGTACGAACGCAGAGATTTCCGCCTCCACCGGTGGGCGGCTCGCTGGCCCGATCGCCAAGGCAATGCTCGATGGCGTCTTCCAACGCGACGCCGAGATCGCGGCGGCGCTCGCAGCGGAAGCGGCGGCGGCCACCACCGTCCCTGCGGCCATGCCCACCACCGCGCCGCCCGGCGTACCCCCCACCGCAACGGTTGCCCCTTGAGCACCACGCAGGTGACGACGTACCACGGTGCCACGTCGGTATCCTCATGGCTCGTTCCTTGTGATCGTGCGTCCACCGCCATCCACGGCAGAAGCCACGGCCATCCCGAACCGAGAAACGTATGAGCAACAGCCGCGACGCGACCGTCATCAACGACCGATATGAGGTCCACAAGCGGGTCGGTCGCGGCGGTATGGCCGATGTGTTTCTCGCACGCGACCGCCTGCTCGACCGCCAGGTTGCGATCAAGGTGCTGTTCCCCGAGTTCGCCGTCGACCCCAACTTCGTCGAGCGATTCCGCCGCGAAGCTCAGGCCGCAGCCAACCTCAGCCACCCCAACATCGTCAATGTGTACGACTGGGGCAAATATGAAGGCACCTACTTCATCGCCATGGAGTACGTGCACGGTCGCACGCTCGCTGAGATCCTCAAGACCAACAATCGGCTCACCCCAAAGCAAGGTGCGGAAATCGCGTCGGAAGTGGCCGCAGCGCTCGGATTCGCTCACGAGGCTGGCCTTGCTCACCGCGACATCAAGCCAGCCAACATCCTCATCGGTTCCAGCGGCCAGGTGAAGGTGGCCGACTTCGGCATCGCCCGCGCCATGAATTCGGCCACCGAGTCGAACCTCACCCAGGCCGGTTCGGTCATGGGCACGGCGAGTTACTTCTCTCCCGAACAAGCGCAAGGGGCCCAGCCCGACCCGCGCAGCGACCTGTATTCGCTGGGCATCGTGATGTACGAAATGATCGCCGGCAAGCCGCCGTTCACCGGCGAGAACGCAGTCTCCATCGCATACAAGCAGGTGCACGACCAGCCGACGCCGCTCAACCGGGTGGTGGAAGGCGTGCCTCGCCCCTTCGAAGCCATCATCGCCAAACTGCTCGCCAAAGACCCGAAGCTGCGCTACCCGAGTGCTCATGCGTTGCGCGACGACCTGCGTCGTTTCCGCAATGGCGAGCAAGTCCAGGCGCTGGTTGCCGCTGCTGCCCGACCTGGCACTCCAACCGCTGGCGCAGGTCGGCCGGCCGGAGCCACCCAACCGAGCCGCGCCATGACCGGCGCACCAACCATGGTGGTTGGCAGCACCCCCACCGTCGTGCAGCAGCAGGCCGGGCCTACGGCGGTGCACCCGCAGATCGCTGGCGCTCCCACCACTGCCGTGGCCACCCAACGCCACCATGATCTCACCCAATACCCGCCGGGAGCTTCGGCTGATGCGCGCTACTACCAAGACAACAACAGCCGCACCGGCTGGTATGCGCTGGCTGCGTTCATCGCACTCATCGCGCTCGCCGCTGGTGGCGTGCTGTTGTATCAAGGGCTCACGAGACAACAAGAAACAGTGTCCGAGCTGCGGCTGGCGAACTATGTGAACCAGTCGCTCGACTCGGTCACGGGCGCACTCACGGCGCTCGGCCTCGAGTTCGAACCGATCGCCGAAGCGAACCCTCTGTTCAACGAGAACTTCGTTCACCGAACCGATCCTGCGGCCGGTGCGCTGGTGTCGACCGGCACGGTGATCAAGTTGTACTTCAATCCCACGAGAGCCTTGGTCGAAGTGCCACAAGTCGAAGGCATGGAGTTTGCAGCGGCGCGGGTCACATTGGCGGAGAGCGGATTCGCCACGGCTGAGCCGATCACCGAGAAGGACGCTGAAGTTCCTGCCGGATCAGTCATTCGTACAGATCCGGCAGGTGGCGCGCTGGTTGCTCAAGACACCTTGATCACCGTGTTCGTTTCAGGTGGCCCGAACCAGGTGTCCATCCCCGGCAGCATCATCAACGACGACTTGGCAGTGGCCAGAGCAACGTTGGAGTCCGCCGAGTACGGGCTGGTGGTGGAGGTACGCGAAGAGCAGAACGAGACCACCCCGGTTGGAACGGTGATTCGCAGCGAACCCGCTCCGAACAACCTGGTCGACCGAGGTTCCACCGTCATCCTGTTCGTCAGTTCGGGCCCCGGTCAGGTGATCGTTCCCACGTTGGAAGGCATCACGGAAACGCAAGCGCGCAACCGTCTCGACGCCGACGGGCTCCTCATTCTGGTGCAACGCGTCGACGTCGAGCCGGGCAGCCCCGATGATGGTCGCGTGATCGAACAGAGTCACGCCCCAGGGCAGTTGGTCGACAAAGGTACGGAGATCACCGTGGTGGTGGGTGTCGCCAGGGAAGCAGCCACGACCACCACGAGCACCAGCACCACGACAACAACGACCACCACGATCCCCGAAACCACCACCACTGCCTCCGCCACCACAACCCCCAGCCTCTCCACCCCCTAAGTAGGAGAAAAGCGGGGCGAGGGCAAGTCAAGCCGCGTCGCGTCGCGTTCTTGCGTGGACAGGCCCTGCAGGGTTTCTACCCCGGAAGTTCTCATAGTTCTGATGGCGAGTCAGATCGTTCGAGTGCAAGGCGCGGGGAACCCGAGTCGCCTTTCGGCGATGAGCGGTGACCCGGAACGCCGCAATCGGACGATCTGGCCGTCAGCAGCGCGAGAGAAAGTTTTGGAGGAGGTGATGGCCGCTGCCGGTGAGGATGCTCTCCGGGTGGAACTGCACGCCTTCCACGTCCAACTGACGGTGGCGGACTCCCATGATCATCCCGTCGACGGTGGTCGCCGTGACTTCCAGTTCGGCTGGCAGCGAGCTGGGCTCGATGACCAACGAGTGATATCGAGTAGCGGTCAACGGCGACGGCAACCCAGCGAACACGCCCGCCCCCGCGTGCTCGATGGGAGAAGTCTTGCCGTGCATCAGTTCGGGAGCGCGTACCACCTTCGCCCCGTAGACGTGGCCGATCGCTTGGTGGCCGAGGCAGACGCCCAGCACGGGCACGCCGACTTCGGCGAACGCTGTGATCGCCTCGCAGATGATGCCGGCCGACTCGGGGCGACCGGGCCCGGGCGACAACAACACACCGTCGGGAGCGACGGCGATCGCCTCGGTGACGGTGAGCTGGTCATTGCGATACACCTCGGGTTCCGCTCCGAGCTCTCCGAGGTACTGCACGAGGTTGTACACGAAGCTGTCGTAAGAGTCGATCACAAGAATTCGGGGCACCGCACCAGCCTGGCGCGCCGGTCATGGAATTGTTCAACGGGATTCGGCGCCTGACTGCAGCTAGGCTCCTTGGCCGTGGCTCCTCCAAAACGCAAAACAGGCGGCGGGCGTACCACGCCCAAGGGCACCCGCCCCGGCGAACAGCGCATCGCGAACCCGGAAGAAAATATTGCCGGCGTGCATTCGTCGTCGCGGTACACGCCGCCCGTCACCTCGCAGATGAAGGCGCCCATTGCCTGGGTGCCCTATGTGATGGTCGGTTTGTTCCTGGCTGGAATGGTCATCATCATGTTGAAGAACCTGGTGTTCCCCGACAACAACTGGCTGGTCCTCGTTGGTTTGGGTTGCATCATGGGTGGCTTGTTCACCGCCACGAAATGGCGTTAGGCCGGTTCTGCGTCGTCTGACGCGACCCCGTGTCCACAGCTACACGTTCATTCGCTGCAGCGATGACAGTGACTTATCCACAGCTCAGTGGATAACGGCTCCGCGGACGGCAGCGCTAATCGAACAGCGGAGCCATGACGATCATCTCTTCCAAACAGTGCTTGGGAGGCGGTGGATCGTCATCTGGGGCGAGCATCAACTTCAACTCCACACCGCATACATCGCACCGATACCTCATGTTCACCTTGCGGAGATCTCCGGGTTCGGGAGGCGGTGCAGGCGGAGCCGATAGTGCCGTGAGCATCGCCATTCCGGTTTTCCACAGAATCACCATCAGGAGTAGGCCAAAGCCCACCCACACAACTCTGCCCACAGAAATGGCCAACATCACGGAGTCAACCTACCGGTTATCCCCAGGGGCTGTGGGTAGCCCGCGTGAGTGTTCACGTTCGCGTGCTCTCCGTCCTGCGAACATGCAGGAGTTCGCCGAAGTCAGCGGCGTCGGACGGTCAGGTGCAGCGTTCGATGATGACCGCATTGGCCATACCGCCGCCTTCCGCCATCACTTGGAGGCCGTACCGGCCACCTGATCGTTCGAGCTCGGACACCATGGTGGCGAGGAGTCGTACTCCGGAGCAGCCCAACGGGTGGCCCAGGGCGATCGCTCCCCCGTTGATGTTGACTCGGCTCATGTCTGCGTGGCACTCGCGTTCCCACGCCAACACCACCGCAGCGAACGCCTCATTGCACTCGATGACATCGATGTCGTCAATCGACAAGCCCGCCCTGGCAAGGACGCGCTGGGTTGCCGGAACGGCTCCGGTGAGCATGAGGCGCGGATCGGAACCCACCACTGCGAACTCGACGAATCGGGCCCGGGGTCGTAATCCCAGACGCTCTGCTGCCGCTTCGGATGTGACCAACATCGCAGCCGCCCCATCAGAGATCTGCGACGAGTTGCCGGCGGTCACTCGGCCGCCATCAGCCTCGAGTCGAAACACAGGCCGCAGGCGAGCGAGCTCCTCGATCGATGAATCTCTCACACCTTCATCGACGGTGAGCTGTGCTCCACTGGCTGCGCTGACGCCCACGATCTCCCGCTCGAACCGACCCTCGGTCAGGGCGACTCGAGCTCGGCGATGTGATTCCAGGGCGAATTGATCCATCTCGTCGCGGCTGATCTGCCACCGGTCGGCCAGGAGCTCGGCAGCGACACCCTGGGGAACGAGGCCACCAGCCGAGGCGTACCGACGCGCGATTCGCGGGCCGAACGGATAGCCGAACCGGCCGTCTGCCATGGAGGAACCCATGGGGACCCTGGTCATCGCCTCGACCCCACCCGCGATGACCATGTCGTACGTGCCGGCCATGACGCCTTGCGCCGCAAAGTGAGCTGCCTGCTGACCTGAGCCGCACTGTCGGTCGACCGTTGTTCCCGGAACCGAGTCTGGCCAACCAGCCGCGAGGACTGCGTTGCGAGCCACGTTGACCGCCTGTTCCCCCACCTGCATGACGCAGCCCATCACCACGTCGTCGATCAAACCGGGATCGAAGTCGTTCCGGCGAGCAAGTGTGGCCAGCGTTTCGGCTGCGAGGTCAACCGGGTGCCAGTTCCGAAGCGCGCCGTCGCGCCGAGCAATAGGCGTGCGGACGGCATCAACGATGACGGCAGCAGGCATTGTGGGAGTTTGGCCGCCCAGCAGCCCCGGTGCCGAACTGTGGTCGACGTCTGATCGGGAAAGCAGGTGAGCGCCGGTACCAAACGTGGACACCGACGGCGTGGGCACGCGAGACTGCCCGCCTATGACCCGTTCCACATCAGCTGAGATCGATACTTGCGTCGCAGGCCTCACGGTCCCCAAGCAGTTCTTGGAACTAGTGGCCAAGGAGCGTCCGCGCACCTCGTTGCGAACGATGCGCGCCGACGGTTCATGGCAGAGCTACACCTTCGGCGACGTTGCGGAGCGAGCAGCGCAAGCGGCCGCCGGTTTCCTCGCCGAGGGTGTCACGCCCGGTCAACGAGTGCTGCTGATGATGCGCAACCGCCCGGATTTCCATTGGCTCGACCTCGGCGCTCAGTTCGTTCGGGCAACGCCGGTGTCGATCTACAACTCGTCGTCGCCTGAGGAGATCCAGTATCTCGCGGAGCACGCCGAAGCTCAGATCGCCATCGTCGAAGACGAAGGATTCCTGCAACGGCTGCTGAAAGTTCGGGGCGAACTTCCCATGTTGCGAGCGATCTTCGTGATCGAACCGCCGGCAGGCAACCTCCCCGACGGTGTGCATCCGGTGAGCGAACTGCTGGCACACGGTTCAGCTGACCTCGATGCCCTCGCTGCGGCGACGGAACCCGATGATCTCGCCACGCTCATTTACACCTCGGGAACGACAGGCCCACCGAAGGGTGTGATGCTCAGCCAGTACAACGTCGTCTTCACCGCTGAGTTGCTGGCCGAGTGTTTCGAGGTGGACAAGTCAGAGTTCGTTGGCTGGCGCGTGGTCTCCTACCTCCCCATGGCTCACATCGCCGAACGCACCACCACGCACTACGGTGCCATGACCTTCGGTTACGAGGTGTCGTGCTGCCCGGAGCTGCCTCAACTGAGCCCGTACCTCAAAGACGTTCACCCGCAGATCTTGTTCGGCGTGCCACGGGTGTACGAGAAGGTCTACGCGGGCGTCAACGCGGCGTTGTCGGCCGACCCCGACCGGGCTGCTCAGTTCAACGATGGTGTGGCGGCCGCCGTTGCCATCAAGCAGGCCGAGCGTGACGGCACCATCACCGACGAGCAGCGGGGCACGCTCGAGTTCCTCGACGCAGTTGCGTTTGCCGGAGTGCGGGCGATGCTCGGTCTCGACGAACTCAAGATCTGCATCACCGGGGCGGCCCCGATCCCGGTGCAGATCCTCGAATGGTTCGGCGCCATCGGGGTGCCGCTGTCCGAGATCTACGGCATGTCCGAATCAACCGGGCCGATTACCTGGTCGCCCCGGGCCAATCGACCTGGATGCGTCGGCCAGGCCATTCCCGGCATGGAAGTTGCGTTGGCAGAAGACGGCGAAGTGATCTGCCGCGGCGGCAACGTGTTCGTCGGTTACTTCAAGCAGCTCGAGAAGACGGCTGAAACATTGATCGACGGTTGGCTGCACACAGGCGACATCGGCGAGATCGACGCCGACGGCTACTTGAAGATCGTCGATCGCAAGAAGGAACTCATCATCACTTCTGGCGGCAAGAACATCAGCCCCTCGAACCTCGAAGCGTCACTGAAGATGGTGCCGCTCGTCGGCCAGGCATGTGCGATCGGCGACCAACGCAAATTCATCTCGGCGTTGTTGGTGCTCGACCCCGAAGCCACTCCGCTGTGGGCCGCGCAGCACGGCAAGGCAGGCATGACACTCGACGAACTCGCCGCCGACCCGGATGTGGCCGCCGTCATCCAAGCGGGCGTCGACGAGATCAACCAGCAGTTTGCGAGCGTCGAGCAAATCAAGAAGTTCGTGGTGCTCGGCGAAGAATGGCTGCCAGACACCGACGTGCTCACACCCACGTCGAAGTTGAAGCGCCGCGGCATCCTCGTGCGCTACGCCGAACAGATCGAGTCGATGTACAACTGAAGACGCCGTGTCGCGATCGCCGATGGCATTCGCTCAGAATCGCGACATTGCCGACGTGATCGCGGCGACCTCGTCGTCGGTCAGCCTGCCGGTGAAATGGGCTTGCACTGCGCGACGGTACGTGACGTTCATTTCTCGCCACAGCTGACGACCGCGTGGTGTCAGCGCCACCGTGACAGCACGGAGATCGGACGGGTCTGGGTGATGGTTACGCACGACCCAGCCTTCCTCTTCGAGGCGGTCCAGCCGTCGACTCAGGCTGGACGGTGGCAGGCCCATGGCCTCGGCGACGTCGTTGGGCCGCGCCACGCCTCCGAGCTCGCGCAGCTGGGCAAGTACTTCGAACCACGCCAGCGGCAACGCCCACTCACTCCGTAGCTCATAGTCGATCACCCGACGTGTGGCGTCGACGGTTGCCTGCATGTCGCGCCATGCCATCATTCGCGCTGCGTCGAGACGTGGCATCGCTGATCGGGCCGACTAGGCCGTGGCCTTCATGGCGTTCGAGAAGATAATCAGGGCCTCGTCGACCTCTGCGGCGCTCACGGTGAGGGGCGGCATCCAGCGGATGACGTGCCCGCCGGTGCCAGCGCTCATGAGCAACAGGTGACCCTCGTCTCGACAGTGGGCGATCACCGGTGCCACGCGCGCCGCGTTGTCGAACACCGCGGCAACCATGAGGCCAGGGCCCCGCACTTGGCGAAGCACCGGATGGCTCTCTCGCAACTGAGTGAGCCCATCGCGCAGTTGTTTGCCACGCACCTTCACGTTTTCGAAAAAGCCCGGCTCGGACATGATGTCGATCGTGGCCAGGGCCGCCGCGCAACCCATCGGGTTGCCGCCGTACGTGCCACCGTGACTGCCCTGCGGCCACAGGTCGTCGAGTTCGCGTCGGGTGCCCAGCGCAGCGAACGGGAAACCCGACGCGATGCCCTTTGCCATGCAGATGATGTCGGGCTGCACTCCGAACTGATCGATGGCGAACCACGAACCGGTACGTCCGAAACCAGACTGCACTTCGTCGGCGACGAACAAGATGCCGTGCGCACGACACCGCTCGACGATGCCTTCCACGAAGGACCGTGGGGCCGGAACGTAGCCGCCTTCGCCGAGGATGGGTTCCATCACGACGCACGCCGTTTCCGACGGTGCGGTTTGCGTGGCGAGCAGCCGGTCGAACGCCTTGAGGGAGGCGCTGATCGTGGCCTCTTGGTCCGACGCCAATGGGTCGGGAAACGGCGTGACGAACACGCCACCGGGCAACGGTGCGTGGCCGGCTCGGTACACATATTTCGACGTGGTCATGGCCATTGCCATGTGCGTGCGGCCATGAAACGATCCGTCGAACACGACGACATGCGGTCGTCTGGTGGCCTGCTTGGCCAGCTTCACGGCGGCTTCGGTGATCTCCGCACCTGAGTTCGCGTAGAAGAATGTGTCGATGGTTTCCGGGGTGATGTCGTGCAACTTGGCGGCCAGCGGCTCCAGCAGGTCGTGAGTCATCACGTTGACCTGGGCGTGAATGAACCGCTCGGCCTGGGCGGCGATAGCGGCGACGACCTTGGGGTGACTGTGGCCCGTGGAGTTCACGGCGATGCCCGCTGCGAAGTCGAGATACTCCCGACCGTCGGTGGTGGTGACTCGAGATCCCTGCCCACTGGCGACTTGTAAGTCGGTGACTTTGAACCACACATTCGACAGGTGCGACATGGTCGCCAACCCTACTCCCGGCCGGGTTAGGCGAGCTACGTGGCGATCCGTGGTGACTGGCGTCTGAAAATCGAGACGCGGCGTGATGAGTCGATCAGGTGGTGGGAAGCGCAGCCATGGCTATGGCGTCTTCGATCGAGATTCCTTCCAGCAGTTTCGCCCGATACGGCATGACGTTCTTGGGCATGCTGACACCGAGAACGCCGCGCAACTTGCCGTTGCGGCTGAAGAGCGCTGCGTACTTGCGCTCTTCGATCGACCCGGCGACGATCCGCACGTCGTCGCCCGGCGACGCGCGCCCCAGGAACTGAATGCGGCGGTCGTACTGCTCGCTCCAGAAGAACGGCACTGGTGCGTACGCCGTGGTTGGTTCACCCGCAGCTTCGGCCAGCAAGTTCTGAGCGGCAAGTGCTCCTTGCTCTGCGGCGTTGGTCCAGTGTTCGATGCGCATTTCTTCGTCGAACAGCGAGTTGTGCCACCGCACCATGTCGCCTGCGGCGTAGACGAGCGGCGCACCCGCGTTGAGATCGGGCCTGCAGACCAAGCCGTCGCGCAGTTCGAGCCCCGAGTCTTCGAGCCAACCCGTAGCAGGCACCACTCCGATGCCAATCAACACCAC
The DNA here is from genome assembly GCA_038203385.1 of Acidimicrobiales bacterium. Taxonomy (GTDB): domain Bacteria; phylum Actinomycetota; class Acidimicrobiia; order Acidimicrobiales; family Ilumatobacteraceae; genus Ilumatobacter. The sequence goes on from JBBREA010000053.1 coordinate 17,935, forward strand.
GTCGGCGGGCTCGAACTCACCGTCGATCACGAGACCACCTTCGGTGAGCCGATCCACGGTGACCCCTGTGCGAATCTCCACGCCGTGGTCCCCGTGTATCGCAGCGACCGCCGCACCTTGCTCGGCGCCCAGCGCCCGAATCAGCGGGGCGGCTGCGCCCTCCACCACCAGCACGTCGTTCCCCAGTTGCTTCGCCGTTGCTGCTGCTTCCAAGCCGATGAACCCGGCACCGACCACGACCATCTTCTGGCCACCTGCGGCGAGCCGCTCGCGAAGAGCGAGCGAGTCGCTCAGAGTGCGCAGTTCGAACACATGGGGATGATCCAGTTGCCCAGGAAGCCGACGTGGCTCGGAACCGGTAGCGAGAATGGCACCGTCAAACGCAACGCTCGTGCCGTCGTGGAGTGCGACCTCACGCGCCGCGAGGTCGAGCCCTACCGCTGTGATCCCGAGCCGCCAATCGAGGTTCAGTTCTTCGAGACCTTCAGGCTTCCTCAACTGAATCCGGTCGCCGTCCCAATCGCCCGACAGCAGCTTCTTCGACAGAGGTGGTCGGTCGTACGGAAGGTGTGGCTCGGCACCGATCATCGTGATGGAGCCGGCGTGACCGGCCTGTCGTAGTGACTCGGCGGCGCGTAGCCCACCCAGCGATGCACCCACGATGACCACCCGTTCGAACATCCCACTGTCGTAGCAGGTCGGCACGGTTGACGCCCCGTCTGGATAACCCGACGAACCCGCCTGCACGCCCAGGCACACTTTGGCGACAACCTCGGGGAGTGTCTACCGTCGCCTTCATGCCAGCGCTCCCATTCGATATCGACGAGGTCAACGAGATGGTGCGCACCCAGTTCCCTGGTTCCTCCAACAGTTGCGTCGAACTCGGCAATGACTTCGCGATCGCGTCGTGCGATGTGCGGCCGAACGACATTAGGCCCGGAGGCTTCATCTCTGGCCCCACGCAGTTCGCGCTGATCGACTGCGCCTTGTGGTTTCTGTCGTTCGTCGCGTTGCAACGCATCGAGCCCATGGCGATGACCTCGGAACTGTCGATCCGCTACCTTCGGCCAGCGCAGGGAGATTTGTTGTACTGCCGCGCCACGCTCGAAGCGGTGAGCCGCCGCAGCGTCGTGGGCACTGCGCACGTCTGGTGCGACGACCGTACGACCAAGATCACCTCAACCGGCCAGGGAACCTACGCGATACCGTTGCCGCGATGACCGAGCTTGCGAGCCGCCCACGATTTCATCTTGCGTTTCCGGTCGATGACCTCGCTGCAGCCCGAGCGTTCTATGGCGGTGTGCTCGGATGCATGGAGGGTCGCAGCGCTGACCAGTGGGTTGACTTCGACCTGTTCGGCCACCAAATCGTGGCGCATTACTCACCCACCCACCCAGGGCGAATAACCAACCCCGTCGACGGTGACGACGTGCCGGTCCCGCATTTCGGCGTGCTACTCGAACCCGCCCAGTGGCGGGTATTGGCCGATCGCATGATTGCAGCAGGCACCGAGTTCGTGATCGATCCCCACACCCGTTTCGCTGGTCAGCCGGGCGAGCATTCAACGATGTTCGTGCTCGACCCGGCGGGCAACGCACTGGAGTTCAAGGCATTCGCCGACGACGCCATGGTGTTCGCCCGCTGACTGGGTGCCCACGGAGGCGCACCGGCTGACGGTCAGACGGACCGGAACGTGATGCTCAATCGCGGGCCGACGTGTGCTGCGACCTTCGGCACGGTGTGCTCCCAATCGTGTTGGCATGCACCGCCCATGACGAACAGGTCGCCGTTGCCCAAACTCCACGACGACGACCGATTGGCCAGGCCCGTGGGACGGTGGCGGGGCCGAAGCCGCAACGGACGAGGGCAACCGACACTCACGATGGCGATCACCGGATTGGTGACCACGCGTCGATGACGATCGCCGTGCCATGCAACTGAGTCGTGTCGATCCCGGTACAGGTTGAACCCGATGGAGTCGAACGTCTCGCCGTACTGCTCAGACAACGCCAAGCGCATCTCGCGCAACACCGGCAGGTGTTCGTCGGCACCGCCCTCCAGCCTCCACCATGCCGACAGTCGTGGTTCGTCGACGATCTGTTCGTACATCCGAACGCCGGTGCGTTGTCGGAGCGGAAGCGTGCAGGTGAGTTCGTCGAACAAGTCGTCGGACCCCTCACACCAGTTCGCAGCGTGATCGACCCAGGTGGTGTCGTCGAGTTGCTCGCGACGAACACCCGCGAAGGAGCGGTCGAAACCGATCGGCAGTATTCCCAACAACGACCCTTGATAGAACACACGTTCGACCATAGCGTCACACCGGCCTGACGAGAGGTGTCAGACCCCATCCGTCAGGTGGATGGCACCTTCCGTCATGCTCTTGGGGTGATCACACACATCGACGACGTTCTCGACCCGCGGCTCGTCGACTATCGCGAGCTGCGCGACCAGGCGGCTCGGCGCCGCATCGAGGGCGACGAATTCTTCATCGCCGAAGGACCGGTGGCCATCGAACGGCTCCTGGCCTCGGGCCACGAGATCCGTTCGGTGCTGCTGTCGGATCAGAAGCACGCACGCATGGCCGAGCTGTTCGAAGTACGCGAGGACATCAACGTGCTCGTCGTGACACGCGCGCTCCTGCACGACATCGTCGGTTTCGACCTGCACCGCGGCGCGATCGCTGCGGCCAACCGCAAACCCGCTTCCACGCTCGCCGACATCGCAGGCGGCGCGCGCCGCATCGCCGTGCTGGAAGGGCTGAACGACCCGGAGAACCTCGGGGCCATCGCCAGGTCTGCACGTGCCCTCGGCATCGATGCGCTCGTACTCGACCCCACCTGCATCGACCCGTATGCGCGCCGTACGGTCCGCGTGAGCATGGGTGAGATGTTGTTCCTGCCATGGTGCCGCGTGGGCAACGGGGACTGGCCCGGCGCAGCACTATCCCAACTCGCCAGCTCCGGGTTCGTCACGTGGGCGATGACTCCGTCACCCGACAGCGTCGACGTGTGGTCGGTTCCGGTGCCTGAGCGGGTTGCAGTGGTCTTCGGCGCCGAGGGTCCGGGACTGTCGTCGGCTGCGATGAACGCCTGCCAGCAACGAGTACGCATTCCCATTCGCCGAGACGTCGACTCGCTCAACGTCGGTGCCGCATCAGCGGTGACGTTCGCCGTCATCGCCCGCCCCGA
>JBBREA010000054.1:0-20731 GCA_038203385.1 Acidimicrobiales bacterium
CAGATCGAGCGTGGAGAGCTTGTTCGCGTACAGGAAGAATGCCGTCGAGCCGATCGCGACGATGCCGGCCGCCAGCCCGTCGAGGCCGTCGATCAGGTTGATCGCCTGCGTGAGCCCGAGCAACCACAGCACGGTGACCAACGGCACCCAGTCGCCGGAGAGAATCAGCACGTCGTAGAACGGCACGCGGAAGTAGAACATGGTGGCGCCGAAGTACACCAACACCAGGCCAGCCAGCACCAGGCCGGTGACCTTCATCGGTGGGGCGAGGTTGATGACGTCGTCGAGGAGCCCGATCACGAACACGATCAAGATGCAGAGCACGACACCTCGGGGCTCGGTGTTGCCGTCGAAGATGCTGTCGAACCGATCCATCGACCATGCGGTGATGAACGCCGCGAGACAGCCGATCAGCATGGCAATGCCACCCACATGTGGAATCGGTGCGGTGTGAACAGACCGTTCGTTGGGTTCGTAGACGAGACCCCACTTGCGGGCCAAAGCACCGACGAGGGGCGTGCAGAGCGTCGTGACGACCATCGCAACTGCCCCGATGATGAGGTAGTCGCTGACCGCCGGATTCACGGTGGCCACATTAGAGGGCGAGCGGTTCGGCGTGCCCAAGATTGGGCACGTTCTTCAACCGAGCATGCAGTCCGGTGAGCGGCTGTGTCAGGAGTCGGGATACGCGGGGAAATTGGCGCAGAGATCAGCCACTTCGGCTCGGACCGCCGCGACAACTGACGCGTCATCGCGACCACGTAACGCCCGGGCGATGAGTTCGGCGATCGTGGACATCTCTGCCTCGGTCATGCCTTGGGTGGTGACCGAGGGGGTGCCGATACGGAGACCGGACGTCACGAAAGGGCTGCGCGGATCATTGGGCACGGTGTTCTTGTTCAACGTGATACCAGCGTCGTCGAGCACTACTTGAGCGACCTTCCCGGTGAGTTCGGCATCGAACGGGCGCAGGTCGACGACCATGAGGTGGTTGTCGGTACCGCCCGACACGAGAGCGAAGCCCTCCCCCGCCAACGCTGACGCCAGAGCGGAGGCGTTGGCAACGATCTGATGCGCGTACGCACTGAACGACGGGTGAGCAGCTTCCCCGAATGCAATGGCCTTCCCGGCGATGACGTGTTCGAGTGGCCCTCCCTGCCAACCAGGGAAGACCGCCTTGTCGATCGCGGCGGCGTGCTGGGAGGTGGAGAGAATGCACCCACCGCGAGGTCCTCGGAGGGTCTTGTGGGTGGTGAACGTGACCACGTCGCAGTACGGAACAGGGTTCGGATGCGCCCCACCAGCGACGAGACCGGCAAGGTGCGCTATGTCGAACATCAACAATGCGCCGACCTCATCGGCGATGGCGCGGAACGGCTCGGGTTCGAGACGCCTGGGGTACGACGTCGTGCCGACCACGATCATCTTGGGGCGGTTGGCCAGGGCCAACTCGCGCACATTGTCGAGATCGATTCGTTCTTCGGCACCCACTCCGTAGCCGACGAAGTTGTACAACTTGCCGCTCGCGTTCACGGCAGCGCCATGGGTGAGATGGCCGCCGTGGTCGAGCGTGAGACCCATCACCGTGTCGCCCGGCTCGAGCAATGCCTGGTAGACGCACATGTTCGCGTTTGCACCCGAATGTGGCTGAACGTTGGCGTGCTCTGCACCGAACAACGACTTGACCCGATCGATTGCGATCGATTCGATGCTGTCGATCACTGCGTTGCCACCGTAGTAGCGCTTGCCGGGGTACCCCTCGGAGTACTTGTTGGTCAGCACCGAACCGGTGGCGCGCATCACGGCTCGCGACGTGAAGTTCTCGGAGGCGATGAGTTGCAACCCGGTGATCTGGCGCTGGAACTCCTGCTCGAGCAGGCCCTCGATTTCGGTGTCGGGTGTGGTGTCGGTGGGGAACGGCATCAGGTGCTCCAGTAGTTCGGTCGATGCGGGTGAGACCGCTCGGGTGAAAAGGTCAGAAGTGATTCTCGAGTTCGGTGATCTGGTCAACCCGTCGGGCGTGGCGGCCGCCCTCGAACTCCGTCGTGAGAAAGACATCGACGATCTCCTCGGCGAGGCCGATGCCGACTACTCGGCCACCGATGGACAACACGTTCGCGTCGTTGTGCGCTCGGGCCATTCGCGCGGTGTAGAGACAGTTGCAAAGGGCCGCACGGGCACCGCGGATCTTGTTTGCCGCCAACTGCTCCCCTTGTCCGCTCCCGCCCACGACGATGCCGAGATCTGCGTCGCCGGCCACCACCGATCGAGCCGCAGCGGCACAGAACGCCGGGTAGTCGACACTGTCGGTGGAGTTCGTGCCGTGGTCGATGATGTCGTAGCCCGCTGCGCCGAGGCGTGCAACCAGGTGTTGCTTCAGTTCGAAACCTGCATGGTCGGACCCCAAAGCAATCGTTGTCATCGCTGCGAGTGTAGGAGCCAGAGCCTGCCCACACTGCAAAGGATCAGCCCCCGACTTCGCCTCCGGCGAGGGATCCTTGGTCCGGGCAGCTCACTGCGAGATATCGGTCTGTGAGTGGCGTCTCCACTTCGTTGACGAGCTCCGGGTCGGCAAACACCGTGGGATGGTTGGTGGCAAAGTCGGCGGCCGCAGTGTCGACCAACGATTGGAGATTGGCCGGGAGTTCCAGCGCGACCTCGGGCGTGGTCGGGTCGCGCTGAGCCAACGAAGAGATCCACGCACCTGTGAGTTCGATGACATCGGCTTCGGTCGCTCCAGCCTCTGTGAGCGTGGCCTTCGCGTCGGCGGCGCGGGCAGCGAACGGCCCGAACACCGTGTCTGCGACCGTGTCGAACTCGCTTGCCAACTCATCGGGCCACGCTGCGAGCAGGCGTTCGAAGGAGTCGCTCACCACCGGGGAGGCAGCGACCTCTATGGAGAACGCCGCTGCCGGATCGGTCGAAAGAAACGCCGAAGCCACCGAGACCACCTGGAACGAGCCGCCAAAGCGGCTCCAGGACGAGCAGAACTGATCGAGGCTGTCGAGACCTGGCACGCCCTCCTCGGGCACCTCGACGACAGTAAAAGTCGGCACGGCCGAGCTCCGGGTCGTCGCCATTGTCGAAGCCACCGGCCCTGAAGAGACCGGCCCTGAAGAGACCGGCCCTGCGGAGTTCACCCCGACGTCAGCCGATGGCGCAGGTGTCGCAGAAGTCGTGGGGAATGTCGTAGCGGTGGATGCATCGGGGTCGGTCAGGTCCCCGCCATCTCGTGAGCAACCGGCGCCGATCGAAACGAGCAATACGCCCAACATCGCTCGGATCAGCCGCTGGTGTGGCATGCCGGCGTTGCGTTCGATCGGCTCGTGGCATTCGTTCGTTTGTCGTCTGGGTCGTCGCCTCACCGCCACCGTCACGCTCGCCATCGTGGCACGGCTCGACCGGCCGCGGACGGCATGCGCGATAGTTGCCGGCATGCAACAGCTCCCCCGCATCGTGCTCGACTGCGACCCCGGCCACGACGACGTTGTCGCCATCATCGTCGCCGCCCGGCACACCGAACTGTTGGGCATCACCACTGTCGCTGGAAACGCTCCGCTCGAGCGCACCACGCACAACGCCTGCCTGATGCGAGATTGGCTCGAGCTCGACACCACCGTTCACTCCGGGGCAGAACGCCCACTCGTCACCGAGCCGAAGTTCGCCGCGTTCGTTCACGGCGAGAGTGGCTTGGACGGTGCCGACCTACCCGAGCCGGACCGAGGCGCCGACAGTGCAGACGCAGTGGGATTCATCATCGACACCGTGGGTGACAACGACGACGTCTTCTTGGTCGCTACTGGGCCCCTCACCAACATCGCCTTGGCGTTGCGTTCGGCACCCGACCTTGCGAGGCGATTGGCCGGCATCTCATTGATGGGCGGCGGTACGCATGGAAACCGCACTCCGGCGGCCGAGTTCAACATCTGGGCCGACCCCGACGCTGCGGCGATCGTGTTCGGCTCGGGAGTGCCTCTCACCATGGCCGGGCTCGACGTGACCCATCAGTTCATCGTGTTGCCAGAACGAATCGAGCAGGTCGCAGCGTTGCCAGGACACCTGGCGGCAGTGCTGACCGACCTCTTTCGATACTTTTCGGCGAACTACATCTCCCGTCATCACCAAATTGCCGGGGCGGCGCTGCACGACCCGCTCGCCGTCATGGCACTCACCCACCCGGGCCTGTTCGCACGACGCCCGTGCCACGTCGCGATCGAGACCGTCGGGCGGCACACCGCAGGCCAGACCGTCATAGATCGACGGGGCATGCTCGACGGCGAACCACCGAACTGTGACGTGCTCGAGCGGGTCGATGCCGACGCCGCATGGGATGTCGTGCTCGACGCGCTCGCCGATGCTTCGAGCAAGGCCAACTAGTCGCGAGTCATGAAGCGGCTCACCCACAAGGCAGTGCTGGTTGGCGCAGTGAGCGCCAGCGCTGCCCTGGCCTGCGTCGTCGCTGGTGGCGTCGGCGATGCCCGAGCCGAGCCCGCGCCGGGAGCGCCAGCCCCCTCTTCGCAGGGCACGGTCTGTCTGGCCAGCACTTCCACCGATGTGCTCGACACGATCTTCGATGCCGCGCCTGGAAATGTGATCGGGGCGGACTATCAGCGGGCGACCCCGCTGCCCGATGGCCGAGTGTTCTGGATGTTCCAAGATGCCATCGTGCGCTCGCCGGACGGAGCGCTCCACCTGGTGCACAACATGGCCATGGTGCAGGACGGCAACTGTTTCGACGTGCGCTACGGCGGCACTCCCGGCAACCCGAAGTCGTTTCTCTTCGCGAACGGCACGATCGACCGCAGTCACTGGTACTGGCCGCTCGGCGCGACCGTTGGTGCCGACGGTCTCCTGTACCTGTTTGCTGCCGAAATGGTCGAACACGGCGCGCGCTATCTCGAACACACCGAACCGATCGCCACACGAGTTGCAGTATTCGACCTCGAGACCGACGACGTCGTCGGATCGGTCTCGCCGGCCGATTCGTCGGCATCGCTCTACGGGTGGTCGATCACGAGCGATGCGGACTGGACGTACCTCTACGCTCAGTGCCACCGACAGTTCGGGTGGCAGCCGTTCATCGGCTACGACCGGGAGTGTTCGGCAATCATCACCGTGGCACGCGTGCCGAGGGGCCAACCGCTGAGCCCGCTCCAGTACTGGAATGGAACATCGTGGGGCTCAAATTCGAGTATGGCCGCTCCGATCATCACCACCACTGGTCGGCGCGTCAACTCCGACCAGTTCGTCGCCGCAGGCAATCGATTCTGGTCGGTCAACAAGGAAGGCGACTGGTGGGGAGACACGGTGTACCTCTCGTGGTCTCGCTCCCCCACCGGCCCGTTCCAGGTGTACCAACAGTTGGGCATGCAACCGAAGTGCGCAGTCTGCAACACGTATTTCGCGACGTGGTTACCACCCACGGCTGCGGCGGGACGACCGGGCGAGTTGACGTTCGCCATCTCGAACAACCAGTGGGACGGAGCGGCGCCGTACATTCACTATCGACCGTCGTTCCGGTCGGTCGGCGTGCCCGCGTATCGCCTCGCTGCCGCCCAGATGCTGAAGGTTCCCGTGGGGCGCGACGTTGCCGGGGCGGTGCTCAACATCACTGCGGTGAACCCCAGCGGCCCCGGCTTCATCGCGGCGTTTCCGTGTGGGCAACAGCTCCCCACGGTGTCGAACGTCAACTACGGCACGCGTGGCGCAGGGACCGTCGTCGCCAACGCTGCTGTTGCCCGGCCGGACGCGAACGGCGACGTGTGCGTGTATTCGTTGGCCGCCACCGATCTGGTCGTCGACGTGTTCGGTACGTTCCAGAGCGACAGTCGATCCGACGAACCCGGCGACCAGGGGGACTCACCGCACTATGCAACGACCGTAGGTATGGGATTCGTCGCCGAGCCAACGCCGACGCGATTGGTTGACACCCGTCAAGGTGGTGCGGGGGTTCCCGCTGGTGTCGTGCCAGCCGGTGGCGTAGCGGTCGCCCGAGTGGCGCCAGGCACAGCTGCCGCAGTGGTCAACATCACCGCAGTCGGGGCGGCCGCACCCGGCTACCTCACGGCATACGCATGCGACGAGAATCGGCCCGCGACTTCCACCGTGAACTATGGCGCGCCTGGCAGTGGCACCGTCACCGCCAACGCCGCGATCGTCAGGCCCGACGACACCGGTGCGTTCTGCATCTACACCACGGCTGCGGTGCATGTGTTGGTCGACCTCGCAGGCACCTTCCCGGAGGCGTCGGGGTACCTGCCACACGATCAGCCAGCCCGATTGCTGGACACCCGGCTGGAATTGGGCAGTGGGAGTCGCAACGAGTTCCGCCGTGTTCGTGCTGGCGAGACCATCGCCCTGCAGGTCGCCGACCCGGAAGTCTTCGGCCAGGTCGCAATCGAACCCGGAGTCGCGGCCGCAGTGCTCAACGTCGCGGCGGTCGGGCCGGGTGCGCCAGGTTTCATCACCGTGCACGCATGTGACGCCGATCGACCAACAACGTCGAACGTGAACTATCAGGCGGTCGGCAGTGTCACGGCGAACATGGTGATCGCACGACCCGACGCCGAGGGATACGTGTGCCTGTACTCCCTCGCCGACGTCGACCTCGTGGTTGACATGGCTGGAGCCTTCCCCTCACCCGACCCGACATCGATCGAGAACGGCGCCTACCAGCCACTCGACAACCCCACGAGAATGCTCGACACCCGCATCGCGGGATTGTCCCGCTCGTGAGCATGTACTCCACCGCAGTGCGGTGCGGGCTGCGCGCATAGTTTGGGCGACGATGAGCGACACGTTCCCCCGGCAGTACGCGCGCACGCAACGGTTCACGCTTGGCGAGCCGCGCAACCTGAGCGTCATTGCTGATGACACGGCGGTGCTGTTCCTTCGAAGCGCAAGTGGCAGCGATCCGGTCAACCGTCTCTGGAAGATCGCCCTGCCGTCGGGCCAGGAAACGCTTCTTGCCGACCCCGCTGCGCTGCTCGCCGGGGGCGACGATGACCTGCCCGCCGAAGAGCGTGCCCGCCGCGAACGCGCCCGAGAATCCGCTGGCGGCATCACGACGTACGCCACCGACTCATCCGGCTCTGTTGCCGTGTTCGCATTGGCCGGGCGATTGTGGGCCACCGACACCGACACGGCTGCTACCACCGAACTGCCGGTTGACGGCCCGGTGTTCGACCCGCGACCCAGCCCTGATGGCCAGCGCATCGCCTACGTTCGCGGAGCTGAGTTGCGCGTCGTCGACCGAGAGGGAACGACGATTGCGGTCATCGCCGAACCGGAAGGACCCGGCTCGGACACCGTGTCGTGGGGATCAGCAGATTTCGTGGCGGCCGAAGAAATGCACCGGTTCCGCGGCTACTGGTTCAGCCCTGACGGCAACTCGATCGCTGCATGCCGTGTAGACGAAGCAGACGTTCCGATCTGGCACATCGCCGATCCTGCCAACCCGTCGACCGCTCCTCGGCAAGTGCGCTATCCGGCCGCAGGCACGACCAACCCGCAGGTAGATCTCTATCTCTGCGCACTCGACGGGTCCGGCAACCGCACTCGGGTGGACGTCGACCGAGACGCACTTCCCTACCTCGCCGATGTCTCGTGGACGACCAGTGGGTTGGCCGCAGTGGGGCAGACCCGAAGCCAGCATCGAGTCACCACGATGCGCGTCGACGCCGCCACCGGAGCCACGACCACGATTGCCGAAGACACCGATGACCGCTGGGTCGAACTGGTGCCCGGAGGCGGTCAGATCGTCGGCGATGGCGTTCCGGTCACGTGTGCGGATCGCGATGGCGCACGGCGTCTGATGGTCGGTGGCACACCGGTCAGCCCGCCCGACGTTCAGGTTCGGCGAATCGTCAGCGCATCATCTGGCGATGTGGTCGTCGTCGGCAACCCCCTCGCCGATTCCACGGTTCAGCACGTCTACCGCTGGAGTTCGGGTCCCGACGACACCCAGTTCGAGCAGCTCACCGAACACGACGGGGTACACAACATCGTCACGGGTGAGGTGGTCACCGTGGTCGGCACGAGCCGGCTCGACACGCCGGGAACAGCGTGGGCGCTTCCTTCCGGGCATGTCATCGCCAGCTTCGCCGAGACCCCGCTCGTCACACCGAATGTCCACCTCTCCCGCACGCCATCAGGCGGCCTGGCCGTCGCCGTGCTACTTCCCCACGGCCACGACGGATCGCCGTTGCCGGTGTTGCTGGACCCGTATGGCGGACCCCACGCCCAGCGAGTCGTCAGCGCATACAGCGCATACTGCACGTCTCAGTGGTTCGCCGATCAGGGGTTCGCCGTGGTCATCGTCGACGGGCGAGGCACGCCAGGACGCGGCACCGAATTCGAACGTGCCGTGTTCCACGACCTCTCCACCGGCGTGCTCGACGATCAGATCGAGGGCCTTCACCACGCTGCGCAGCTGCATCCCGAGCTCGACCTGACCCGGGTCGGAATCCGAGGTTGGAGCTTCGGTGGCTACCTGGCGGCCCTTGCGGTGCTGCGCCGACCGGACGTGTTCCACACCGCGATCGCTGGCGCGCCGGTCACCGAGTGGCGCCTCTACGACACGCATTACACCGAGCGCTATCTCGGGGACCCGAATGTGCATCCCGAGGTGTACGACGCCAACTCGCTCATTCGGCTCGCACCGTTACTCACTCGGCCCTTGCTGCTCGTGCACGGCTTGGCAGACGACAACGTGGTCGCCGCCCACACATTGCAGCTGTCTTCGGCGCTCCTTGCTGCAGGCCGCTCTCATGAGGTGTTGCCCCTCGTGGGGGTCACCCACATGACACCCCAGGAAGTCGTGGCGGAAAACCTGTTGTTGCATCAGCTGTCGTTTCTCCGCAGAACATTGGGAATGACTACGGTGGGCTGAATCATGGAAGATCGCCTGAGCGAGCTGTACCGGGGTGTTGCGGTTCACGCCAATGCCGACATCGAGCACATAGCTGCGCTCGAGCTTCTTGCTTTGGTCATCGCCGCTGACGATCAGGTCGACGAGATCGAGCGCGATGCCATCAAGGCGATCACCGACGATTGGCGCGATGGAGACTTCTCGTTCGACAAGTACCTTGGCCCGGCGATTGCGAAAGCCCAGCAGGCCATCGCCGATGGTGCCGTGGTGGCCATGATCGATGACATCGATTCGCGCATCAGCAGCCGCGTGCTTCGGATGGCCTTGTTTTCTGCGGCTCGTGAAGTCGCTCGCATCGACCACGATGTCACGCCAGCGGAGGGGTCCATCCTCGCTGAAGTCGCCGTTCGTTTCAGCTGAACCACTAGCGATAGCGGCATCGGCGACGCCATGAGTGGCACAGACCTGGCGGTTGTCGTCGTGGCCGTGCTGGTTGGCGGCTTGGTGAAGAGCATCACCGGCATGGGGCTGCCGCTCGTCGCCATCCCGATCATGACGATGTTCATGCCGACCGAGACTGCCGTTGCCGTGCTGGCGATGCCCAACGTCGCGCAGAACGTCGTGCTGGTGTGGAAGTTTCGCCAGTGGCGAACGTCGGTGCGCCGGCTACCGGCGTACTGTGCCGCCGGCGTTGTGGGTGCTCTGGCGGGCGCCTACGCGCTCGACTCGGTCGGTGAGCGCGTCTTGCAGTTCGCGCTCCTGATCATGGTCGCCGGGTATCTCATCTCGACCCTGACGCACCCGCACTTCGAGATCGACGACCGCACCGAACGCGTCGGCACCATTCCCGTCGGCGCGCTGTCCGGCCTGTTCCAGGGAACGATCGGGATCTCCGGCCCGATCGTCGGCACTTGGCACCACGGCTTGAAACTGCACCGTGACGCGTTCGTGTTCTCCATCGCCACGGTGTTCACACTCACCGGGGCCGCCCAAAGTGCGGTGCTGGGTGCACAAGGAAGGTACGCCAACCGCTGGGGGGTAATCGCCGTGGTCGCTGTGATCGTGCTGGCCACCGTGCCGGTCGGTTCGCACCTTCGGACGCGTCTGCCGCCTCAGTGGTTTCACCGAATGGTGCTCGTGCTGCTTGGGCTGTCGTGTGTCAGCATCGTCTTCGACCTCGTGCGATCGTTCACGTGAACACCTGACTCCCCTGGCATGATCGACCCATGACTTGAGCTCGAGCGATGTCGTGTCTACGCAACCGTGATCGAACCTGGTCGCGTGGTCACAGGCCACGCAGTCGTGGTCGAACCGAGTGCGTAGCCAGCGTCAGCGCGGCCTGAACCCGGCGCCTTCACAGGCGGTCGCCAGAGCATGCAGGAATCGAGCGTTTTCGCTTTGGTTGCCGATGGTGACTCGAATTCCCTCGCCACTGAAGGGGCGTACGATCACGCCGCTGCGCTCCATCGCCAAGGCCAGATCATCAGCTGCCGCGCCAACTCCGAGCCAGACGAAGTTGGCCTGGTGGTTGGGGAACGTCCAGCCTGCCGCTGCCAATTCGACTTCGACCCGGGCGCGCTCGGCCAGGATCGCCTTGACGCCGACGGCGATCACGTCAGGATTCTCCAGTGCAGCCAGGGCTCCGGCCTGCGCGAGCGCGTTCACCGCGAATGGCAGCAACGTCCTGTCGACTGCCGCAATGAGACGTGCATCGCCGATGGCGTAGCCAACACGTGCACCAGCAAGACCGTGAGCTTTCGAGAAGGTGCGGGTGACGACGGCATTGGGGAAGTGGGGCAACAGTTCGGTCACGGGGTCGCCGAAGCCTGGGTCGAGGAACTCGCGATATGCCTCGTCGATACACACCACTACGTCAGACGGCACTCGCTCCAACAGCGACCGCAGTGTTGGCACCGTGGTGGCGTTGCCGATGGGATTGTTCGGTGTGGCCAGGAAGAGCAACTTCGTGCGTGCCGTGACAGCAGCCACCAAGCCGTCGATGTCGAAACCAAGGTCTGCGTCGAGCGGAACGGGCACTGGCACGCCGTCCATGAGCGCAGTGAACACCGGGTACACCTCGAACGATCGCCACGGGTACACCACCTCGTCTCCAGGCTCGAGGTACGTCATGCACAACTGCTGCAACAGCCCGGACGAGCCGGCGCCCACGGTGACCTGGTCGTCGCTCACACCGACCGAGACGCCGATGGCGGATCGCAACTCGCTGGCGCGATGGTCGGCGTAACGGTTCAGACCGGTGGCGGCGGCTTGAATGGCAGCGATGATCGGGTCCACCGGAGGGCGTGGGTTCTCGTTGGAGGCGAGCTTGATGGCGTTCCTGATGCCGTGTTCGGCTTCCGCCTGCTTGATGCCCTTGCCGGGGCGGTACGCCGGCAGCCCGGCCACCACGGCACGCGGTCGCCCGACGAACGTGTCCTTCGAGTCATCGGTCACGTGCGGCACGATAGCTGGAGGCACCTGACGGTGGGAACTGCGGGTGCCGCTGGCCGCCAGCGCGTCGACTCGTGCCGAGTCATCTGCGTTGGTGCAGCCGCATTCTGGCTCGGATGCTCCAGTCTGGTACCAAACCGCCTCGACTGGTACCGTTCCGGCTGTGCGCACCGCCATCACCGAACTGTTCGGAATCGACGTTCCCATCCTGGCATTCACCCATTGCCGCGACGTCGTGGTAGCGGTCTCGAAGGCCGGCGGCATGGGTGTGCTCGGCGCCGTGGCCCACAGCGACCGGGAACTCGAGATCGACCTCGACTGGATCGAGAACGAACTCTCTGCCGGCCAGCCCTACGGCATCGACCTCATCGTCCCAGCCAAGTATGCAGGCTCGGACGAGGGCGGCCTGCAAGTGAGCGACCTCCAAGGCCTGATCTCCAACGAACACCGCGCGTTCGTCGACGACATCCTGCGCCGTTACGAGGTGCCACCCCTCCCCCAACAAGATGGCCGTGGACTGGTGCAATCGTCTGGTGGTGCTGCACCATTTTCTGCGTCGCGGGCCGACCCACAGATCGAGATCGCCCTCGCGCACCGACCGTCGCTCGTGGTGAATGCGCTCGGCCCGCCGCCAGCCCACATGATCGAGCGTGTCAAGACCGAAGGCCGGCTCGTGGGTGCGCTCGCCGGGGCCGCGCAACACGCCGAACGTCACGTCAACGCCGGAGTCGACGTGATCATCGCCCAGGGCGGCGAGGCCGGCGGGCACACCGGCGAAATCGCCACGATGGTGCTGATTCCTGAGATCGTCGATGCCGTGGGCAACATCCCGGTGCTCGGGGCAGGCGGCATCGGTCGAGGCAGGCAAATGGCTGCCGCGATGGCACTCGGCGCGCAAGGTGTGTGGTGCGGTTCCGTGTGGCTCACCACCGATGAGGCCGAAACGCACCCGACAGTGAAAGAGAAGTTCCTCGCAGCCAAGTCGTCCGACACCATCAGGTCGCGGTCGCGCACCGGCAAGCATGCCCGCCAGCTGAAATCGGCATGGACCGAGGAATGGGATCGTCCCGACACACCCGATCCGCTGGGTATGCCCCTCCAGCCGATCTTGGTCGACCAGGCCATTCGGCGGATCGACCACGCAGCCCACAAGGCTGGCTCTGGCGCCGAGCAACTTGCGAACTACTTCGTCGGCCAGATCGTCGGCCAGATGAACGAAGCGAAACCAGCCGCCCGGGTGGTCTACGAAATGATCGAAGAGTTCATCGAATCAGTAGAGAGACTGAACACCTGGACCAACGCCTGACGATCGGGGTCAGACCCCGAGCGTCAGATTCTGACGGTCGGGGTCTGACCCCGATCGTCAGTCTTGGGGTTGTGGGTGAGGCTCACTAGCACCAGGTCGAGAAGGGCATCGACGATGGCTTCGAAGTCCGCTGGGGTGTCCGCGAGCACGTCTGCCTGATTGAAGAACAGGCCACTTCCGGCCAGCACTCCAGCCACGATCGCCGGTGACACGGGACGAAACTCGCCCGCCGCTACGCCTTGCTCCACCAAGCGTTCGGTGACTTCCATCACATACGCGTAGTGCCGGTCGAACAACCGGCGCGCTCCAGGTTCGTCGGCCAGGTCTTCGGCGAACACCCGGGTCTGACGCTGCAGTTCGAGGCCGCCGCGGAAGTACTCGGCGATCTGGTCGGAAAAGGTTGCGGAACCATCGATCTTGTCCAGCGCATCGCGGCCGACCCGATGCAGAAACCGATCGAGCACGATCAGGACCAAGTCGTCTTTCGACGGCGCCAGCTCGTACAACGTGCGACGCGAGCAGCCGACATGAGCAGCCAGTTCTCTAACGCTCACACCGGCGAAACCGTCTTGTAGGAAGAGCGACTCGAGCTGGTCGAGGACCTCACGATGCCGGGCGCCCAGATGTTCTTCGGAGCGCTGCGACAACAGCGGCCGCGGCCGTCGACTGCGTGGCTGAGTGTCCGGTACCGTCATCACACGAATGGTACCGACGGCGCAACTGCCAAGCAGCGACTGATCCCGACTACATGCGCTGGTACCACAGTTCGGTCGTTGACCGCCCGGCATCGAGTCCCTTGCGTTCGTATCTCGTGATCGGGCGAGTCGCCGCGCCAAGAGGACACTCCATCACGCCACCAGTTAACGCAGGGTGGTCGCCACACACACGAATCATCTGGGCGGCGTAGTGGTCGATGTCGGTCGCAAGGTGCAACCAACCCCCCACCGCGATGGGCCGAACGATCGCAGCCAGACGATCGGTCGAAATGATGCGCTTGTGGTGTTGCCCCGGCTTTGGCCACGGATCGGGAAAGAACACCCGAACTCCGGCCAGCGACGACTCGGGTAGTCGCTCGAAGAACAGCAGCGCATCGCCGTGGACCAGCCGCACGTTGGTGCGACCGTCGGCCTCGATGGCTGCGAGCACCTTGGCCATGCCGGGCGTGTGCACGTCGATGCCGATCACGTTCGTCGCTGGGTCGGAGGCGCTCATGTCTATGAGCGCCTCCCCCAAACCGATACCGATCTCCACAACGATTGGAGCTGGCGTTTCGAACAGGGCATCCAGGCGGAGCGTCGGCCCCACATCTTCGATCAGCCACACGGGCCCGAGGCGAGCGAGCACGTCTTCACGAGTGGCGCTCATGCGTCGGCGCCGCGGCTTGAACGTCCGCGTGATCGGCCGACTCACGGGTTCATCGTTTGCGCGCACTGTGTTCACACTTCACGTGGTTCAGCGCGTATCACCGAGCTCGTGACGGATGATCTTGCCCGACTCGGTTCGTGGGAGTGCCTTGACGAACCGTACGTCACGGGGGACCTTGAACCGAGCGAGCTGGGCGCGCACCTCGTCGCGCACCTGATCGGCCGTTACCTTGGCCTTGGGTCGTTTCACGACGAACGCGGCGAGTCGTTGCCCGAAGGCATCGTCGGGCACTCCGACCACTGCAACGTCGGCGACGCCTGGCATGGCGGCGATGACCGACTCGACCTCCTCAGGGAACACGTTTTCACCACCAGACACGATCATGTCGTCCGACCTGCCCTCGACGAAGAGCAACCCGTTCACGAAGCGTCCGGTATCGCCGGTAGAGACCATGTCCCCCAAGCGCTCTTTGTCGCCGCCCCCGGTGTACCCCTCGAACCCTCCGCCGGCATCTACGAAGATGTGGCCTGGCATCCCGTCGGCGACGGCAACGTTCTGATCGTCCAGGACCGCAACCCGCACTCCGGGTACTACCCGGCCTGCCGTTGACGCTTGCGATGCCAAATCCGCCGGGGTGGCGATGGTGGCGATAGAGGCCTCGGTTGAGCCGTACGTGTTGTACAGCACCGGCCCGAAGGCGGTGAGGAGCTCTTCAACGACCGACGGATGGATGGCAGAACCACTCGAGGCGATGTAACGCAGCCACGACGCATCGATCGGAGTACCGGCACGCCCACGTTCGAGCATGCGCTGCAACATCGCCGGCACCGCGACCAAGCCGTCGACTCGCTCACGTCCCAGCGCGGCGAGCGTCAGTTCCGGATTGAACGACGAGAAGGTGACGATGGTGGACGCCAGCGTGAGCGCCATGACGGTGTGGGCGAAACCCCACGCGTGAAACATCGGAGCTGCTACGAGCACCGTGTCGCCACTGCGGATCGGGATGATCGACAACATGCCGCCGACGGGTGCGACGGGCGTCGACCCCCGCCGAGCACCCTTCGGGCGCCCGGTGGTGCCCGATGTGAGGATGACCATGCGAGTGGTTCGGCGACTCGGGATGATGTCGACCACGTTCCCCGCTGCGATGTCCGCGAGTTCGCCGATGCGCTCGTAGTCGACACCGGCGGCCCTCACCACTGGCTCGAAGCGGTCGCCGATCAGCAACAAGTCAACACTCTCACGGTCGCTCACGTCGGCCAACTGCGGGGCTGCGAACCCCGGGTTCATCAGCACGATGTCTGCGCCCACGATCGAAGCGCTCACCATGGCGATGACGAATCCGGACGAGTTGTCGGCGAGCAAACCGAGTGTCGACGACTCGCCGATACCGCGCTGTGCGAGCTGGTCGGCGACGCCCCGGCAACGAATCCACAGTTCCCGATACGTGAAGGTCTCGCGGTCGGGCAGCACGACGATGGCCCGACCGTGCGGGTAGCGAGCGGCTGCACCTGCTACGGCCCCGGCGAGTGTGGGCCCCACTGTCGCGGTGGTGAAGAGGTTGCGAACCAGCCGATCCGGCCGCTCGAACCGCCAGGTCGCCCTGGCGAACCCTCCGAACGCTCGAATGCTGTCTGTTCCTACCACGGCAGCCAGCGTAGGCAGTTGCTAGTAGCTCTGTGTGCTGCGGAACTTCGACATCAGGTGGTCTCCCGCGGTGACGGGGGCGTACTTGGCGGTGCCGCCTGGCACCAAGCAAGTAGGGAGGCACTCGATCACGGCGTCCCAGTTGGCGTTGTGGAAGAACGCCATCGACTGGCGGGTGCAGTCTCGACCGCTGTCGGCGCGTGGCACCACTACCCGGTGAACGGTGCTGCGCCACTGGTCGTTGGTCCACCGCTCCAACGCATCGCCGACGTTGACGACATACGCACCTTGCACAACCGGCACGAGATGCCAACCTCCATCGACGCCGCGCACTTCCAGCCCACCGGGCGCATCGTCTTGGCGCAGCAGCGTGAGCGTGCCATAGTCGGAGTGGGCGCCCGCCCGCAGTTGGCCGGGTTCGGGCCGCACACCGCCGAGGTCGGGATACCGCAGCGCCCGCAAGGCCGATGTGTGGCAGTCGATGAACGGCCCGAAGTAATCGGCCGACAGGCCGAGGCCGGTGGCCATCAGCGACATCACGCGATCAGCCAATGCGGAGAGTTCGTGGTAATACGTCATAAGGGTCGGCTCGAGCGTTGGCAGGTCGACTGGCCACCGGTTCGGTGAGTACACGAATGCTGCTGCCGGGTCATCCAGCGCTGCCGCTGATGGAGCGACCGGCGGACCAATGGAGAACGTCTCCTTCAGGTCGGGCGGGGTGGACTCACCCAGGCTCGCGGCCAAACGCTCGGCTTGATACGGCCCGTAGCCGTATGCGTCTCCTTCAGGAATGGCGAGCGCCATCTTGCTCTCGATCGGAAGGGCGAAGAACTCACCGATCCGCAGCCAAGCATCTCGCTCGATCGTGGGGTCGACTCCATGACCGACGATCTGAAAGAAGCCCACGTCTCGACACGCACGATCGATCGTGCGAGCCACGTCGCCGAGCGAGTCGGCAAGGTCGACCGTTGGAATAATCGACATCGACGGGTGGTCTATTCCGAGTATTCGTGTTCGGGCGCGGGGTACACGCCGGCTTCCACTTCTTCCCGGTAGGTCTTCGCCGCTTCGAGCAGCGTTTCACCGATGTTGGCGTAGCGCTTGACGAACTTGGGAATGCGGCCTCGGGTGAAACCAGCCCAGTCGCTCCACACCATCAGTTGGCCATCGCAGTGCGGCCCAGCCCCGACCGAGATGGTGGGAATCGACAGCTTTGCGGTGATGTCACGAGCGACTTCGGATGGCACCATTTCCAGCACCACCGCGAACGCACCCGCTTCTTCAACCGCCAGCGCGTCATCGATCAACCCTTGAGCGCTTGCTCCGCGCCCTTGAATGATGTGCCCGCCGAGCCCGTGCTCACTCTGTGGGGTGAACCCGATATGTGCCATCACCGGAATGCCTGCCCTGACGATGCGGCGGATCTGCTTGGAGCTGCGCTCGCCGCCTTCGCACTTGACGGCGTGAGCACCGGTTTCCTTCATGAAGCGGATGGCCGTCTTGAGCGCGTCGTCCGGCCCGTTCTCGTAGGTGCCGAACGGCATGTCGGCAATGACGAAGGCTCGCTTCACCGTGCGCGCCACAGCCCTCGTGAGGGGAATGAGCTCGTCGAGCGTGACCGGAATCGTGGTGTCGTAGCCGAACACCGTGTTGCCCGCCGAGTCACCGACCAACAAGAAGTCGATGCCGGCATCGTCGAAGATCGACGCCGACAGACAGTCGTAGCTGGTGAGGCCGGTGATCTTGATGCCCTGCTCCTTCGCCCGCTGGAAGTGGCGAGTGCGAACCCGCTTCAATGCGGGGTCGGCTGCGGTGCCACCGTAAGGACGTTGCTCGTCAGTCACACCTCCACCGTAGACCTCCCGACACCCTGAGTCACCTAGGGGATGAGCGGATAGGTCGCTGCGCTCCTTTTCATTCCGCTCACTTCCCCCCGGAATGTCTTGGCGTCTGTCGTCGATCGTGGCGCACTTTGGCACCGTGCACGGCCGGGCTGCAACGATTGCGGCATGTTCGACACCGCAAAGCACGGTCCGCTCTACGACGACTTCACCGTGGGCGCAACACTGCCGCCGCTGCCGTCGCTCACGATCACCGACGCTGACAACGTGTTGTACCGCGCCATCACCGGCGACCAGAACCTGCTGGTCTCCGATCTCACGGCCTATGCCGCCGCCTCGGGTAGCAGTAGGTCCTTGGCCAACGCAGCGCTCGTGATGCAGTGCTCCATCGGCCAGACCACGATGGCCACACGCCAGGCGATCGCCAACTTGTATTACCGGTCGGTACGTGTGATCGGGGTGGTGGAAGTGGGCGACACGCTACGCACCACCACAACCGTGCTCGGGCTGAAGGATTCTGCTCCCAAGGGCGACCAGTTCCGAGGGAAGGTGTGGCTGGGCATCACCACATCAACCGACGCAGGCCCGGTCATCCAGTACGAACGGTGCGCGCTGGTGCGCGGCCGCGGCCCTGGCCAGCCTGGGCATGATGACGACATTCCCGGCCCGTCTGACCCCACACCACTCGCCGACCTCGTCCCAGCCGTTCCGTCGTGGAATCTTTCTGGGCTACCAGCCACCAGTTGGCCGGTTGGCGATGATCGTCTCGACCCGTTGCGCGACCACATCGACATGGCCGCACCGCTCGCTCGGGTTACGTTCAACCAGGCGGCGGTACATCGCGACTTCACCACTGCGGCTACCGGCCTGCGGTTGGTGTATGGAGGGCACGTGCAGGGTCTGGCGCAGGCATCCCTCACCCGCATGCTTCCCGGCTTGGCGACGGTGGTGGCGTGGGACGGCTGCGATCACATCGGCCCGGCCTTCGAGGGTGACCTCATCGAGTTTCGTCACCGTCTGCTCGAGGAGTTTCCGGTCGACAGCGGGCGGTTGATGCGTTTCGAAGTGATCGGCACCAAGATCGCCGACGCCACCAACCTGCTCGACACCCCAGTCCACATCCTCAAGTGGACCCCCATCGCCTGGGCCCCCTGAAGACGAACGCGCCGCGTCGCGTGCGGTGGCGGCGTCATTCACGACAGCACGCGACACAGCGCGACACACCTTCAGCGGATCGTGGCTATTGGGGGGCGTTCTTCCAGGTTCAGGCGGAGTCTCGAGCCGTCGGCGCGTTGCAGAGAGGGCGATGACCCCGGCACCAGCGAGCCGCCGGGAACCCGTCCGAGAATGGTGGCCATCACTTCCGCTGCTTGAACGCTGAGTGATTCGAGCGAGCGATGCCGATGCTCGCGAACGCCCACGTCTATCTGGGCGATCGCGTCGGCACCGAAGCGTTGAGTCACGTCGATCAACAGCGCCATCTCTACGCCCCACCCCTGCACGAACGGCAGTTGCTCGAGTACCGAACGCCGCCCGGCGTACTCTCCCGCCAACGGCTGTTGCAGCGCTGCGATCTCGGGGAAAAACAGTGACATCAGCGGCCGGGCGACCAGTTCGGTCGTACGGCCGCCGCCTCCCATGGTTTGTGGCCGATGTGCAAACGCTTTGACCAGGGCCACCGAGTCGTCGTCGAGCAACGGCGCCAAGAGGCGTACCACCCAGTCGGGATGGAAGCTGGTGATGTCTCCGTCGAGCCATACGACGAAGTCGCCCGAGCTCGCCAGCAAGCTCGCCCACAACACGTTGCCCTTGCCATGACCTTCGCCGTGTTCGAGGTGGATCTTCTCGATCGGCACCACCGAAGCCCCAGCACCGCTCGCGACACCAGCGGTGTCGTCGGTGCTGCGGTCGTCGATGACGAGCAGTTGATCCACCAGCGGCACCCGCTCGATCAACGCTTTGCGAATCGATGTGATGAGCGGACCGACCGTGGCGGCCTCGTCTCGACACGGGATGCACACCGACACCGTGCGACCGGCCTTGGCATCCACCAACTCCTGGGTGGAACACGTCGCCATTTCGAATGTACGCACAGACTTCATCGCTAACCTCCCAACTCGTGTTCTTGTACGGCGTCGTCAACGCCAGCCCCGACTCGTTGAACCACGAGTCGATTGCTACCACGCCAGCAGCAGCAGTGGATCGCGCCACTGCGTTGCTCGCAGACGGAGCCAACGGCATCGACCTGGGCGGCCAAGGTTCCACCGACAACGCCACCGTGGTTCCGTGGCACGCGGAATGGGACCGCCTGTCGAATCTCATTCCGGCGTTGGCAGCACTCGGCGTACCGATGAGCATCGACACGTGGCGGCCCGAAGTAGCCCGGCTCGCTCTGGAACACGGCGCAACCGTGATCAACGCTGCCGACGGTATGCAGAGTGACGCCATGTGGCAAGTGGCCGCCGACTTCGACGTGCCGATCGTGGTGCCGTTTCTGTCGGGCCCGAACCCTCGGGAAATGGACCATGTGCACACCGACCCGGTGCAGACCATCGTCGACTTCTTCGAAGCGAGGCTCGCCGACGCCGACCGGTACGGCCTGCGCCATCGTTGTGTCATCGACCCCGGCACCGGCTTCGCGCCTTCGAACTGGCCGTGGGACGAGCGGTACCTGTACCAAAAGGTCGTGTACTCCAACCTCGACGCGCTCCGGGTGTTCGGGCTGCCGATCTACATCGCACTGCCGTGGAAAGAGACCGCGCAGCACGATGAGTTGCTCGACATCGTGATCGCCGGCAAGCCCGAGTTCGGCCGGGCCCACTACCCCGCGAAGATTCGTCGCTTCGAAGCTCGTCACGCCGGCCGCTGAAATCAACGGCTCACAGCGACAACGGACCGCACGACACCACGGGGGCCGGTGGCAACGTGGTGTCCCAGCCTGCCGGGCAGCGCTCGGGCGCCACATCGCTCAGCGGGGTCAACACGAACCGTCGCTCCTCGATGCGCGGGTGTGGCACGGTGAGCACGTCGGTTTCGATGCGCGCGTCGTCGTAGAACAGCAGGTCGACGTCGAGGGTGCGTGGGCCCCAATGCACCAGTCGCTCACGATTGGCACTCGCCTCCACGCGATGGCACAGCCGCAGCAGTGCGAACGGGTCGAGCGACGTGTCGACCTTCACGACCATGTTCAGGTAGGCGCCCTGCTCGTCTGGGCCGCCGACCGGCTCGGTCTCGTACACATCTGACATCGCA